>JAQTZZ010000007.1 GCA_028687545.1 Candidatus Wallbacteria bacterium | reverse complement strand
GCTTCTTCGACGGAATATGTGCATAATTTGGTCGAATAACTGCCAAGATCGAAAAACAGGTATTTTTCTTCGATTTTCAGCAGTTTGTTAAGATTGATGATCATTATTTTTCCTTTGTAGAGACACGCCATGGCGTGTCTCTACTATGCAAAAACAAATCGTCCGTAAACTCCGGTGCGGCTTTTTAATACCTATCGACCGTTGGGGGAGAATAATTAGATAGATAGGGGCAGACCCATGTGTCTGCCTTTATCTAATCCGCAGTCTGCCAATTGAGGTAGTCGGACTTTTCCACTTCATAATCGATCCAGTGAAGATCAGTTAGGGAACTTTTGATAGGGAGGTATTCGGTTGTAAAATTCTTGCTGACGACTGTAAGTTCCTGATTCTGCATCACAAAATAGATCTCCAGGCTTGCGATGCTCTTTGTCACCCAGCGGAAAGACTTCTGCATCAGTCTTGCAGTGCAGAGGATCCTGTTCCCCTGGATCTGATACTTGATGAATGTTTTGTTGGAAGCCTGATCCGGATCAGTGAATCCTTCCAGATAGAGTGAAAAATTGGAGTCGGTTTTATCGGGAACGTGTGTGTAGTCATATCCGAACAGTTCGATGACTTCCGTCGGCCCTGCTCCTTGAACCTGCTGACCATAGAAAACTTCAATGAAACCTACTTTCACTTTCGCCTTGTTCTCTGCGACCAGGATGCTCCCCTGGGGATTATCGATTGAGCACCAGGTCGTCCAGGAATCGTAATCGTGTTCCCTGGTCTGAATTCTGAAATTTGATCCGAGGGTCTTGGGATTCTGATAAGATGTGATGTAATTCAGAGATACGATCTGGTGGAGGTTGACGGTAAGTCTCTGCTCCGTGTCTCCGGCTGCGAATTTGAAAAGGTCAGTGGGAGATGTCAGTGGATAATATCCTCCTATGGCGTTGCGGGGATCATAGGAGAAAGTGTTGTAATTGGAACTCGATTCGATCGTGCATCCTCTGAGGAATGAAAGGTAATTGCTGGTAACATCCGGGAAATCGATGATTCTCTGAAGGGCAACCTCGATCCCACTCTGGGCCAGATACTCTGCCTTGAGATAATCCCCCTTGTTTTCGCTGATACCGACGTCTGTGGAAACAAGCGAGTTGAAACTGATACCGAGGAAAGTCAGCACCGAAATAATGATAAAAACGACAAGGAGCGTGTTGCCTTTCTTGTCCATCCGATTATTATAACATAAAATGTGCAACAGGTTTACGGTGAATATTTACCACCTTGAAACAGGATAGATTCAAGTGTGATAATGCTTGACCTTTTTAGAATAAACCGTTTATCATTGTTGAAAAGTTAATAAAATCTGAGGTTCTGAATGCAGAAAGCGATTGCTCTGATGTTGGAAGTGGAAGAGCGTGCGCGGCAGCTTTCTCAGGCTGCCAAGGGAAATGTGGATTATCTCTTGGATTACACCCGCCTGCGTATCGCTGAGATGGAAAAGAAGATCAACACCGAGACGGACCGTGAAATCAGGGATCTCAAAGATCTGATGGAACACCGGGCCAGCCGGCAGGTTTCTGAGATCAGGAAAAAAAGCGGTGCGAAATTCAAACTGACCGATGCCGAACTTGAAGAACTGCTGGATCTGCTGGAAAAAGAGGTTTTTGTTTGAAAGGGCTTTCTCCTTTTTATTATTCTTATCTCAATGCAAGAGTTCGCGCCAGGCGCGATCGCTACCTCTCCCGCGAAGACCTGAAGCGCAGCCTGGGATCCTCGATCCCTGAAATTTTGTCCCGATTCCGCGATGCAGCGTCCGATGCCAGGATTGATTTATCCATGACCAGACGCATTTTAGCCAGAATCCTTGTGGATGACTGCCACAAGGTGATCAGTTACAGTCCCGGATATGCAAGAGATGTTGGTGAAGCCTACCTGTTCAGATATGGGATCGAGGATTTGAAAACTGTAATCAGGATCTGGAAATCCCACGAGGAAGCCCTGAGCTACATCGCTGACCAGGAGGTTCTGGAGCTTGCCGGGGGAGGACCTGAGAACCTTTCAGCTTACCCATATTTAAAGCACATGCCGACTTTCTGCTCATTGCTGAAGAAGATCGAATCATACAGCATCGCCGAACTTGAAAAAGCGCTTGATCTGGATTATTTCCGTTACCTTGCCCAGCTGCTCAAAGACTTCTCCGGAGAGGACCGGAGATCCCTGAATCTGTTTCTTGGTTTTCAGATTGATGTTTCCAATATTATCAATCTCCTGAGATTGAAATATTATTATGGACATTCCGAGGAAGATTGCCTGGGATACATGTTCCCGCCGGTGAATATTCCAAGGAGGGACCTTGAAGCTCTGATCAGGAAGGACAACCTTCAGCAAGCAATATCTGTACTTGAGCATACTAAATATTCCTTCCTGAGCCAGGCTCCGAATGTTCCGGAAATGGAAAGACTGATCTCGTTTGAAAAAGAAAAAATTACGACTCTGTTCCTGATGGGGAACACTTTCAACATTGGGCTCGTGTTCGCTTCCATCTGGATGGCCGAAGTGGAGTTCGAACTGGTCGGGAAGATGGTGGAAGCCAAGTTTTTCAATCACAACGAATTGATTGAGGGGTTGTTCAATGTTTCTGCCTGAGAAGCTGCAGAAAGTGTCGCTGATCACGCTTCACAGATGGGAAGAGGAATTGTTTGAATTTCTTGGAGATCGTGCTGCCGTTCATTTGTTTCAGGTCCACGAGGGAATTGGGCTCAAGACCGGGCACTACCATCCTTATGAAGATAAGATCAAGCAGGCCGACGACAAGCTGATTGATATTCTTAAGATATTTTCCCTTTCCCATGAACGGGGAAGAGTGGCTGAACGATTAAATTTTGATCATGTGCGGAACAATCTGGCTGGACGCATCATGCATCTTGGTGAAGAAATTGACAAGCTGCTGCGGGAGATTGGAGACCTGGAAAATTATAATGGAACTCTCAGGGAAGACATCCGCAAACTTTCTGGAATTTCCAGCCTCAGTCTGGATATCAAAAAATGGCACAGCCTGAATTACCTTTACTTCAAGGTTGGAAAACTTCCGCTCTCTACAGCTGAAAACCTGGACAGCCTTCTGAACATTCCAGAGCTGATCGCGATTAAGCTTGCACAGCTTGGGGACAGTACTGCGGTCGTATTGATCAGTACGCAAAACCATGCCCAGAAAATTGATAACAGTCTGAAAAATCTGTTTTTCATGGAAGCCGAGTTCCCTCTGGAATATGCCGGAACACCCGCTGAGATGATTAAAAAGCTTGAAGCTCTGATCGCAGAAAACGAAAATCACATAGAGGATCTTTACGAGCAGATGGAAATGATCCGTAACGGGAGCATGGAAGAACTAATCGATTCCAAGTCAGTCGTGTTCCTGAACAGATTGTTCCTCGAGTCCAGAAAGAAATTCGGTTATACAGATGAAACAGTAGCCGTATTTGGTTATATCCCGGCTTCAAGAATGCATGAATTCTGCGAGAAAGCAGAGCAGGAATTTCCGCATCCCCTGATCATCACCCGGGAAAAAACCGAGGTACATGAAGATGTTCCGGTGCTTTTGAACAATCCTGCTCCAGTCAAACCATTCGAACTGATCACAGATACTTTCGGACATCCTGCTGCATCAGAAATCGACCCCACTCCTCTGATCGCCCTCACCTACCCTTTGATGTTCGGGATGATGTTCGGAGATGCAGGTCAGGGTGCGGTGCTTGCACTCTGCGGATTTCTTCTCAGGACCTTTTCCAGTTACCTGGGCATACCCAGATCGATCGGGAATGTGATCCAGAGCTGCGGTTTTTTTGCGATGATTTTCGGTCTTTTCTATGGAAGCTTTTTCGGCTTTGAGAAAATGTATTACTTGTTTCCTTCAGTTCAGTTCTCTCCGATGGAAAACGCCGGACATCAGCAGACCTTTTTTATTGTAGCGATACTGCTCGGCGCGTTCCAGCTTTCCCTCGGAATGATTCTCACCATTCTGAACAACTTACAGCGAAATGAATTATACGGCGTGTTTTTTGAAAAGTTCGGACTTGTGACTTTCACTTTCTACCTGTCATCCCTGATGCTGGCTTTTTCTGTGCTTAATTCCAGCAAGTCACTGATTTATCTGAGCGGCACGCTCGTGGCGATCGCTTCAGTGATTTTTCTGTTCCGTGATTTCATTTTCTCCGTTTTTTTGGGGAAAATGGACAGGCATAAACTGGCTCCCGGACACCTTTTCGAAAGTTTCATGGAATTCTATGAAGTATTGCTCGGCCTCGCCAGCAATACCATTTCCTATATCAGGGTGGCGGCCTTCGCATTGGCGCACATGGCATTGATGCTGGCCGTTTTCCAGATTTCCCGCATGGTTTCCTCATATCATGCTGAATATCCGACCATCGTGATCGGCAATCTGCTGGTGCTGGTGATGGAAGGAGTGATCGTAGGTATCCAGGCCTTGAGGCTTGAATATTATGAGTTTTTCTCAAAATTCTATCATGGCGGTGGGGAAAAATTCTCCCCGCTCACAATTCACAAGGGGGTCGAATGAGTAAAGGAATCTCTGTCATGCTTCTGCTCGCGGTGCTGACGTTGCTGGCATCCCCGTATATGCTGGCTGCTGCTGAAACCTCCACCAAGATTACAACCGATGGTGCCCAGAGTGCGGCTTTCTGGGGTGCGGCGGTCGTGGTGGGTCTGGGTTCGCTCGGTGCGGGTATCGCAGTCGGTCTGACCGGATCTGCTGCAGTCGGTGCTTTGGCGGAAAAACCGGAACTGATCGGTAAGCTTCTGATCATCGTGGGACTCGCTGAAGGTATCGCAATTTACGGCCTGATCACGGCTATCATGATTCTGGGCAGAATCTGATGCAGGCTAAAGTGATCGGTGATCTTTCCCTGGTGATGTTTTTCGGCTCAGTCGGGTTTCCCGGCGTGGTTGTCGAAAACAGCGAAAAAGCCAGGGAACTGCTGCTCACTGAATTGAAGAATCCTAACACAGGGGTGATTATTCTGCCGAGGAAATTCGCCGGCGAATTTTCCGACGAAGTAGCCAGTATCAACCTGCGTGGCGAAAAAATCATCTTCACTTTTCCTGATCCGGAGAATCCTGCTGAGGATAGTGGAGTTGCAAAACAGATCATGCGTTTTCTGGGAGTCAATTTGTAATGAAGACATCGGAAAAAATAGCTTATCTTACCAAGGAAATCATGGAAAAAGCCGAAGACCGCGCGGAAGACGTGGTTGTAAGCGCAGAAACTGAAGCCGAACTGCTCGTACAGCAAACCCTTGAACTGATGCTGAAGCAGCACAGGCAGCGCCGTCTTGAAGCTTACCTGTCATTCAAACGGGATTCGCGCAAGCTTGTCTCGGCCGCTGAATATGAAGTAAGGAAGGCCCAACTTTTTTACAGACTGGCAGTCACCAAGGAAGTGAGGGCGAAGTTTCTCGAACGATGTGCCATGATCCATAAGAATCGTGAGATCTATTTCAAGCTGCTCTGCAGAATATTGGATCGTTCACTGGCCATCTTGGGAGAGAAGAAAATCATTGTGACCCTCGATCAACAGGACAAGGATCTCAAGGAACGCCTCAGGGGATGGATCCTTGAGCGTCAGAAAGACATTGAGGTAAGCATCGAGGAGGAGCCTTTCGGATTCGGAGTCAGGCTTTACGATTCCGAACGCAGGAAGGTTGTTGATTCCAGCCTGGAAGCGATCATCATTTCCAGGAAGGAAACGATCAAGTCAATCATGGAGAATTACCTGAGAAAGAAATATGAATAGAATTGTCGGAAAAATTTATCGGGTAAACGGGCCTGTGGTGAAACTGCAGGAAGTCAAGGATCTGAAACTGATGGAACTCGTGATGGTGGGAGAGGAGAAACTTCTGGGAGAAGCCATCGAAATCGACAATCAGAAGGCTACAATCCAGGTCTATGAAGACACTGTTGGATTGATACCCGGCGGTAATGTTTACGGAACTGGCTGTCCTCTTTCGCTGGAGCTTGGCCCGGGCATGATGGGGAACATCTTCGATGGAGTGGGCCGCCCGCTGGAAGACCTAAAAAAACTCAGCGGAGATTACATCACTCGAGGGATAGTTGCCGATACGCTCAACCGGAAGAAAAAGTGGATGTTCAAACCTCAAGTCAAAGCCGGAGACAGGATCGAAGCCGGATCAGTGGTAGGTGAAATCCAGGAAACCAGGCTGATCAAACATTTCCCTCTGGTACCGCCGGATATATCCGGGATTATCGTAAAAGTGGCTCCAGATGGAGAATATTCAGTTGATCAGGAAATGATCGTGATCAAGACTGCAGATGGGGAAGAGAAAAAACTTCCTTTTTATCACAGATGGCCGGTAAAACTTCCCAGGCCCGTCAGGGAGAAGCACCTTTCCACAGTGCCGTTGATTACCGGCGAGCGGATCATCGACACATTTTTTCCGATTTCCAAGGGCGGCTGCGCAGTTATCCCGGGCGGATTCGGGACAGGCAAGACCATGACGCAGCATGCGCTTGCCAAATGGGCAGACGCAGATATCATAGTTTACATCGGATGTGGTGAGCGTGGGAATGAAATTACGGAAGTGCTGGTGGATTTTCCTAAGCTGATGGACGTTAAGAGCGGTATTCCTCTGATCGAACGGACCATCATTATCGCCAACACATCGAACATGCCTGTGGCAGCGCGCGAAGCCTCGATCTACACCGGCATCACGATCGCCGAATATTACCGGGACATGGGTTATCATGTCGCGATCATGGCGGATTCCACTTCCAGATGGGCCGAAGCCCTGCGCGAGATTTCCGGACGACTGGAAGAAATGCCGGCTGAAGGTGGCTTCCCGTCTTATCTGCCTTCGCGGCTTGCGGATTTTTACGAACGGGCCGGTTTTACAGTCACACTTAACAATAAGGAGGCTTCAGTCAGCATCATCGGAGCAGTTTCTCCGGCAGGAGGCGACTTTTCAGAACCTGTCACCCAGAACAGCCTGCGATTCACCCGCTGTTTCTGGGCCCTGGACAGAGCTTTAGCGAGCGCAAGGCATTACCCGGCCATCAACTGGATTACCAGCTATTCGGAATACCTGGCCGAACTCGACCACTGGTTTGTAGAGAAAGTCTCACCGGATTTTCCAAAGCTCAGAAGCTTCTGCATGAACATTCTGCAGGAAGAAAGCAAGCTGGAAAAAGTAGTTAAAATTGTGGGAGCATCCTCACTTCCAGAGGATCAGAAGCTGATCCTGGAAACCGCCAGATTCCTGCGAGAAGGCTATCTGCAGCAGAACGCTTATGAACATATAGACATGTACGCTTCGATGCGCAGGCAGTTCCTGATGATGAAGGCCATCCGCAGTTTCTATGATGAGGCGGAAAAAGCCTTGAAATACAAAATACCGGTGAAGAAGCTGGTGGAGCTCCCTTCAGCCATCAAGATCCAGAGAATCAAGCACACCATCGGCAACGATGAGGTAGAGAAGATAGAAGACGTGATCGCAGAGGCCGTGCAGGAAATTCACGATCTGATCAAAGTTTACCAGGGGTAAGACAGCATGGAGACACTTGCAAAACTCGATTTTCAACGTGATAATGATCATTGCAAGCTAATCCAATTCAAGAGTTTTGTTAGTGCTCCAAGAGCCTCTAACAAAATGTCTACTCAAGGTATAGCGCAAACAACATTTTGAAAGAGGCTCTATGGAAAACATCAAGTTCCAGAAAATCAATAAGTTGGGCGGACCGCTTCTCGCCATCGAGAATCCAGGCAAAGTCAGTTACGGTGAGCTTGTGCGCGTGAAGGCCGAGAATTTCGAAGCATATGGACGGGTGCTCGATGTCAGTTATGATATCGCCATCATCGAGAGCTTCAAGAACCTTTCAGGCCTGAAATTGGATTCCACAAGCGTCACTTTCACTGGGAAACCGCTGATGTTCGGCGTTTCACCTGAAATCATGGGGCGGATCTTCGATGGAGTCGGCCACCCCATCGATAACCTGCCTGAACCCGCTGTCGACCAGTATCTCAACATCAACGGCTATCCGATCAATCCCATGGCCAGAGCCTATCCCAAGGAATTCATCCCGACTGGTGTCACTGCCATCGATGCCATGAACACGCTGATCAAGGGACAGAAATTGCCGATCTTTTCAGGAGCCGGACTGCCTCATAACCTGATCGCCGCCCAGATCGTGAATCAAGCAGGAGAAGCCAACCCTGACAACTTCGCCATCATCTTCGCTGCAGTTGGCATTTCGCACGATGTCGGATCTTTTTTCCGCCAGAATTTCGAACAGACCGGAGCTTTGAAAAAAGTCGTCATGTTTCTGAACTATGCTTCGGACCCTGTGGTTGAACGCATCGTTACTCCCAGAATGGCTCTGACTGCAGGAGAATACATGGCGTTTGAACTCGGAATGGACGTGCTGGTGGTGATTACGGATATCACAAATTATTGCGAAGCCTTGAGGGAAGTGGCGAGCTCCAAAGGAGAAATCCCGAGCCGCAAGGGTTACCCCGGGTATCTTTACAGCGATCTTTCTTCGATCTACGAACGTGCAGGAAGAATCCACGGCAGGAAAGGTTCACTCACTCAGCTTCCGATCCTTTCGATGCCCAATGACGACATCACCCATCCGATACCGGATCTGACAGGCTACATCACTGAAGGACAGGTCGTAGTTTCACGCGAAATGCATATGAGGGGTTTCTATCCGCCGATCAATGTGCTGCCGTCCCTCTCCAGACTTATGAAAGACGGCATCGGTGAAGGCTTCACCCGCGCCGATCATCCCCACCTCGCCAACCAGCTCTATGCCTGCTATGCCAAGGTCAAGGATGTGGAATCCCTGGCTTCGGTGATCGGCGAAGAGGAGCTGAACGAAGTGGAGCGCGCTTACCTCAATTTCGGCAAGAAATTCGAGCGCGAGTTCGTTTGCCAGAAATTTGACGAGAACCGCAGCATCGAGGAAACACTGAACCTGGGCTGGAAAATGCTCAAGTCTCTTCCTGAACAGGTACTGACCAGAGTGACTGAAGAAGAAATAGGGAAATATTACAGAAATGTCTAAACTTCCAGTTACCCCCACTAAAGGCAACCTGATCAAACTCAAGATCGAGTATCGTTTTGTTCAGCAGGGGCATAAACTGCTGGATGAAAAAAAGAGGGTGCTGATCGCTGAGATAATGAAGATCGTTGAAGCAGCCCAGAAAAAAAGGGAAGAACTGAACAGGACTCTGCCGGAAATCTTCAGGTTTTATTATAAAGCCCAGATTTTCAATGGAGAGCGGGCTCTCTGCTCGGCTAATGTTGCAAGGCATAAGCAATATCAGCTCACAGTGCTGGAAAAATCCTTCATTGGAGTGATCTTCCCCACCATCAATTTCAGTACGAGTAACCTATCCACCGCCCATTCGCTGATAGGCAACTCCTCCCATCTGGACCTTTTCCTGATTGAAATGCAGAAATTCATGAAGCTGCTGTTCGAGCTGATCGAAGTGGAGACCAGGCTGTGGAGACTGGGATTCGAACTGAAAAAAGTCATGAAAAGAGTGAATGCCCTTGAATATATTATCCTGCCCCAATACGAGGAAACCTTGAAATTCATCGAGGAAGTCCTGGAAGAAATCGACCGCGAAGACTTCTTCATGCGCAAAGTGTTAAAAAGGAGAAGAAATGAATAGGATAGACAATCTGATAAAGCGTTCGTTCACCAAGTTGAAGATCGACCTGGAAAATGTCTCTGCTGAAGTAATGGCCAACATGGAAGAGGAAGTCGTGAATTTCCGGAGGGATATCCAGAATAAGGCGATTGAGATTGTAGATGTCGGGGCATTAGAAGTTCCCCATTCCAAATGAAAACTCCGGCGATGCGAGAAGTAAATCTGGAATTTTCTTCCGGGGAGAAGAAGAAGAAGCTGAAATTTTCTTCGGAACGGCTGACCGATTATCTCGGAATTCTCTTTACCAACCCGGAATTTTTTCCTGACAGCGCTTTGAAGCGATTGTCATATTATACTGAGAAGAAAACCAAGCTCGGCAAGGGAGAGGACCGTAAATTTCTGGATTTTCTTGAATACCTCCATCAGCAGAAGCTGATCTTCACCAAAGGTGCTTTCAATACACTGGCACGGATCGAAAAGTTTGCCCCTCTGATCAAGCAGCTCAAAGAAAACCGCAATTTCTACCTGATTAAAGTAGACAAGGTGAATTGGGAAGAGTTCGTGGTCAAGGAGGTGCTTGGCTTCAAAGTTACCCTGCGTCTGCTTTCCGACCTGAAGCCTGGAGACGAAGTGCTTGTCTGCAGCAGGGACCAGGAGATACTGGGCTGGGCCAAAGTCCTGGACTGCTGTGTATTCTGCAACACCACCCTGATCAATAACGGCTTCCTGCCTTATCAGGTCTCGGTCTCGGCTTCATCCTGGAAAGGCAGGGTCTTTTTCAGAAAAGAGGGTTATCCTGAGGAGATCAACGCGCTGGAGTCGGACGAATATTTCAAACTGCTGGCCCTGGTGATCGAAAAACAGCTGGAGTACGAACTGTTCGAACAGCGCGGCCTGCTCCCGCTCTTTTCAGAGATGGAAGAGAAACTGGCGGAATTTCCACTGCTTACGGAAAAGGTCGTGCAGATGCTCAAAAGGCTCGCTGAATTTTATCATTTCCAGCTCAACATCAAGGAAGACATCAAGTGGAAGTATTTTGAATTCGGCATGTTCGGACGTGTGATGTTCAGGCTCGGGTTCAACTGCGACCTGATTCCGTACCTTGCCAAAAAATATTATTCCAACAATCGCTTCAAGGTCCTGGTACCTGGTAGAAGCGAGGAAGCGGAGAATTTGATTTCTCTTGAGCGTATTTGGTATATATTTAATGCCATGCAGCAATTGACGGCCGAAATGGCCACGCTGCTTACCTGAACGGGGGATTAGCTCAGTTGGGAGAGCGCTTGACTGGCAGTCAAGAGGTCAGGGGTTCAACTCCCCTATCCTCCACCAGAAATTGATGAAAATCAAGATATTCGATTTTGGGGTGTTACATTGATTCCAACAGATTTCAAACTAGTCAGCAACCCGCTGGAAACAAGCAGTAAAGTTGTTGAGAACAGATTGCAGGAGAAAGGCATTGAACTCGTCAAGGTCAGCGGAGATATCGATGTCGACAGCAGCGTATTGCTGCAGGAATATTTGGAGAAACTGCTTCAGCATAGAATCTATAAAATCATCCTCGACCTGAGCGAAGCAACTTATATCAACAGCCGAGGCATCGGCGTCATCACCCAGTATTACAAGCTCTCCCGTGAAAAAGGAGGCGGACTGGTGATGATTAACCCCTCGGAAAAGATCCAGAACATCCTGAAGATCACCTTCCTCACCAAGATCCTGCCCGTGCTGGAGGATATAAATCAAGCCCTGATCTATTTCGGGAAATGACTTCTGATCAATTTCCAGTCTGCTTCTTTAGCCACTGAATCATGAAAATCACCCTGATCAATCCGCTGTTTGATTACACGACCTTCAACAGCCCCAATCGTGTTTTCCAGCCCCTTTCGCTGCTCAATATGGCAGCGCTTCTAAAACCGCTCGGCCATGAGCTTCTGCTGATCGACGCCAATAGCGACGGAATCAGCCCCGGGTCTTCAGTCTGGGATAAGCTCACAGCCGACATTTTCATTGTCAGTTCAGCGTCAGTCGACCGCTGGCAGTGTCCTGCAGTGGAGGCAGACTGCCTGGTGCGGCTTCTGCGGATTCTCTGCGGAAAAGAATGCCTTTTGATCCTTACCGGACCCCACGCTCCTGCAAATCCCTCGAAATACCTCATCTCAGAAAAAATCATTGCAGTCAGAGGAGAGCCTGAAGCGGCAATCCTGGATCTCGTTGAAAAGGCTGAAACCCGTGACTTCAGAAAAGTGCCGGGAATCTTGTATAGACATGGGGACGAATTGATTTATACCGAAAAACGAAGCGAATCGATTTTTCCAGAGCTGCCCCTGCCTGCCTATGAGCTGGCAGACATGGGGAAATACAGCTATTCGTTCCTGAGCGGTAAATTTTCACTGGTTGAGGGAAGCCGCGGTTGTTCATACACCTGCCCATTCTGCTTCAAGGAAATGTACCCTGCGAATCTGATTGAAAAACCGCTGGAAAAACTGATTCCAGAAATCGAACACCTGATCCGGATGGGAATTGAATCGATTTTCTTCATCGACCTGGACTTCTGTGCAAATCGCAACCGGGTGGAACGGTTCTGTTCAGTAATTATCAAGCATAAACTCAAATTTTCCTGGGCCTGCCAGACCAGGGCGGACCATCTGGACGACAAACTTCTGCAACTCATGTCCTGGGCCGGCTGCAGGCTGCTGGAATTCGGGGTGGAGAGCGCGAATCCCGTGACTCTGGAACGGATTGGGAAGAAGAACTCCGGAAAGCTGAATCATATCTTGAGAAAATGCGAGGAATCTGGGATAGATACGATTCTATTCTTCATCATCGGCCTGCCGGGAGAATCAGCAGCTGATCACAGGCGGACTTATCGTCTTGCCCGTCGTCTCAGCCCCGCCTATGTTTCATTCAAACCCTGGGTCGATTATCCCAGGATATTGTCTGGGATAGGGAAGGGAGGCCTGTTGGAAAATCACCGGATCTGCCGTAAGTTGACACTGAGATATTATTTACATCCCGGATATCTGTTCAGAATGCTCCGTAAAAAGAAATTCTCTTTTCTCTGGCGTAATTTCAGGGACAATTTCCTGCCGCTGATCATTCGTAAATAGTTATTTTGCTTCCAATATCAAGGGAACCAAGAACTAGTTCCTGCTCCGATCTATCACCCTGCAGCAGCAATTTAGAGGCTCTTCAGCTACTGCTGTTAGAGCCTCTTATCCTGAAGCCAAAGGCTTCGGGACGCCTTTGAACGCCTCCGCAGAAGCATGTCCTCTGCTCTTAAAGAGCGCCTTCCATTTCCAGCAGTTCCCGCTTAAGTCTGCAGTTCGCTTCTGACGGTCCCGCATAGCCAGTCATGGAGCCGTCGGCTCCAATCACCCTATGGCATGGTACGATCAGGGAGATCGGATTGCGGTTGTTGGCTCCGCCTACTGCTCTGAAGCCTTTGGGGCAGCCGATCCGTTCCGCCACCCAGCGGTAAGTGCGGGTTTCGCCGTAAGGGATTTCGAGCAGAGCCTGCCAGACTTTTTTCTGGAAGTCAGTGCCTGTGATGAAATCGATTCTGCAGTCAAAAGTGCGAAGTTTTCCTGACAGATACTTCAGAATCTGCTCTTTGACAGGTGCCAGCCTTTTTTCATCCGGAACCAGTTCGCAATTGAAGTCAGTTCTCACTTCGCGCAGAAGTTCCGGAGAGGAAGGAAAGTACAGACGGCAGAGTCCCTTGTCTGTTGCGGCAATGAAAATACTGCCGATCCGGCTTTGGAAAATCGAGTAATAAACTGTAAGTTTTTTGTTCATGTAAATATGTTAAATCGAGTCTTGAAAATCTTCAAGTTCTAAAGAGAATGCTATGATCAGTAAAACAGATTTTTCAAACGCTTATAGAAATTTTCATGTGTTCCGATCATATAAAGATTTAAATTATCCTTGATTATCTCGTATGAAAGCAGGTAAAGCTGGGTTTTATAAGTAAACTTATGCACTCTGATTCCTTTTAGCTCGCCTTTTTTCAGATCCCCGATTTCCGGGTTTTGCATGATCTTTTTTACTTGTTCATCAATCTCCAGTTGCAAATTTTTAGGCGCTTTTTTCTTGAACCGAAAAAATGCATTGGAAACTAGGACTTTCATTTGATCACGCCGAACTCATATTCCCGGCCGATGCCTGCCTTTACTTCTTCCCGGGATTCGATGGTTTCCTTAATAAAGGAAAGTGGAAGGTCGGGATTTTCTTCGCAAAGCAGCGCGTCATAAAGATATTTTTTGATCTGCTCGGAAATGGTGCGATGCTCCAGATCAGCCCGGATGCGAATCTTTTGACCCAACAAATCAGGAAGGCGGACAGTATAAACTCTCGGCATGCAACACCTCGCATCTGTGTATTTACTTCAACTACATTTTACTGCAGAAGGAAATTAGATGCAAGGGGGATTTTAGTTGACCTTTAGACGACCTTTGCCATGGCAGAATGGACTTTAAAAATCCCGCACGAGCTTCACGACCCTGCCCAGGATTTCAAAGCCTTTTTCGGACAGCTTGTCTTTTGAAAGAATGATGGGTTTGAATTTCGGGTTCTCGGCCTGCAGGATCACGTGGTCTTCATCGTATATTATCCGTTTCAAAGTAGTGTCGTAATCGTTGAGCTTCACTGCAGCGACATCCCCGTTCCTGATCTCCACGTTTTTCGCCACTATCACCACGTCGCCGGGCATGATTCCGGCTCCTGTCATGCTCTCGCCCAGCACCATCAAGGCAAAGACATCGCCGTATCTTTGCAGCATTGCCTTGGGCACTTCAACTTCTCCCACGATGTCGGTCGCAGACTCCAAGGGCACGCCTGCCGGTATTTTTCCGAGCACAGGCAGCACCGCGATTTCAAAGTCTGCCTCAATTGTGAGCGGGTTGCCGATCAGGTCTTCCACAGAAACATTGAAAACCCCGGCTATTTTCTCGGCCATGCGCATCCGCGGAAGAGTCTCGCCTGCGATCCAGCGGGAGATGTTCTGCTGTTTAGTGCAGAGGATCAGGGCGAGTTTTGACTGATTCAACCCTTTTTCCTTCATCAGCTCCAGCAACCTGCGGCTGAAACGACGGTTGACCGCTGTTGCGACCAGTGACCTGCGGCCATAGAAAGGCTTCAGATTCGAGTCTTTTTTCATATTGAAATTTATTACCCGTATATTCCGTGTAATTCTATTGACTTACACTTATTAATTAAGTACAATCTGCTCAAGTGGGAGGTGTTGCAATCAGTTCAGTTCGTTTTCAATCAATTCAACTAAAATTTTAGCTAAACCTCCATCTCATTCCAGGGGGAATCAGAAAAAATAAAAAAAATTAAGGAATAGGGCTAGTGACCTCCTGAAGGTAGATTATCGGCTGTCCGCTGATAATTTTAGCCCTATTCCGCTTGAATTGCAATTTCTGGAACTAATAAAAAAAATAAATTTTGGAGGAAAGTGTGATGCATTCTAAGAGGTTGTTCGGCCTGCTGCTCATTGCGTTGATGATGGGATCTTTTTTATTTTACGGATGCCTCTCTGACAACCCCAGCCATACTGGTGGAGCTGCAGGAGGAGCTTTGGTCATCGGTGCTCTGGCAGGAGCCCCGTCCAATGGATCTGAAGCACCGCAGCGGGACAATGCTCCATCCAGGGCAGCGGCTTTTGACGGGGCGTCGGTGACAATGTCAAACCATCAGAATTTCTATACCACAGCTGCTTCCAATGGAGAATTCGTATTCAGGAATGTGGTGGCAGGAAATTTCGTGATCAAGGTTGTACCTGTTTCCGGCAATCCCGTATTGTTCCCTGTTTTAGTGACTTCCTGGGGAAAAGTTATCATCAATCTCCAGGTTAATCCGCAGGCTGAACAAAATAGCCAGCAGGTGCTCACAATGGCTTCAGCCCAATTGGATGGATCCTGTCTGAAGATTATCAAAATAATGCCTCTTCCCACTTCTGCGGCTGAAATCCTGGACAATTCAGATAAGTTCAAATCAGATTTTGAACTGTCACATCCAGATTCTTCTACACCGGTTTCCCCAGACAAAACCACATCTGCTTCACTGCTCATCGGTCTAGGAAATCAGGTTTTCAGTGTTATTCCTCAAATTCTGAGTACTGAAGTTGAAGTCGTATCCAATCCTGAAGATTCGGCACTTGCTGTTCCTCCGACTACATTGATTCAGCAATATTACAATGATCTGGATCCATCGACAAACGTCTTTACCCCTGAGCGGACCTTGTTCATAAAAGCTTATGCACATGCAAATGCCAAGAACAGCAAAATCACTAAGATCAAGGCAATGCTTACTGACAAAACCAGCGGAAATAATCTTACCTCTGATTTCAACTGCAATACTGTTGAAGCAACCAACATTTTCAGCTTCGTTAATCCGCCGGTCGGGAATTATCTGCTCTCAGTCACAGCCGTGGACGATGCTGTTACTGGCACAGGAAATCCGATCCACAACGCAGGCAATGTGGTGACAACAATCAGCGTGCTTCCCACGGCGGCACAGGCTTCCCTTGTAGTGAGCGTTTCTCCGGGTAATCTTACTCAGAGCTTTCCCCTTGATATAGGAATTCCGACATCCGAAGTTGCTGCCCCTGTGATCAACCCTATCACTGATGCAGACGGCGGAAGCATTGAAAAGGGCGACAGGCTGAAGATTACAGTCAGTTTCGCAGGCCATGATTTTAGCCTGACAATGGATCAGGCATTGAACGTGTTTAACGACGAAGATTTTACCCTGACTTTGACTGCAAAGTACAACTTGCAAAACCAAGTGCTTGAAAAAATAAGCACAATAACTTTTCCCTATTCTGGCACACCCCCTATTTTCCCAGAAAACTTCGTCACTTTTGCCAACCAGGAAAGCGCAACCACAAATCTTGAAATCAACGATGTGCTGACCGCCACAGTAGCCGCACTTCCTCAATGTGCATCGACTCTACTTGGTACCTTGGAAATCTTTCTCGTGGGATCAACTGAGCAGACCGTGGAAATTCTGAGTAATTACAACTGGAATGCAACTTCTCAAAACCAGATTCTGGTTTCCGATAATACGCCGTTCACATCAACAGGTACTTATAAATTAAGATTCAAGCTGCGCAGCACGACCGGAAAATCGTATTTCTATAATAAGGAAGTCAGCATCGGAATATATCCGCCGCAAGTTACCACCATTGAAACCACAACACCGCTGAACATTCTTGTGACATTTGACCAGAAAGTGGGAGTCGGAGCTGATGTGGCGGCAAATTATACTTCCGACAAGAGTCTGAGCATCAGCAATCCTGTAATTCAGAGCGGCGAAAAGTCAGTACTTCTGACCACAACGATGCAGACTGCTGAAATCTATAATGTGACAGTGTCCAATGTGAAAGATCTGAATGGTAATGCGATGCCCCAGCCTGTTACAAAACCTGTGATGGGTAAATCGGGAATTGCCGCGCTGTCTGCCGAAGCCACCTTGAACACAATCGTGAAAGTCGTCTATTCCTTAGAACCCAAGCATATAAATGCCGCTAATGCCGACGATGCGCTCAATCCGGCGAACTATGCCATTATTCCAAGCCTTCTTGTTTCATCCGTTGCCATCGACACAGCAGACCAATCCAACAAAACCTATCTTCTCACCACTGCTCCGCAGACCGGGGAAACTTACTCCCTGCAAGTTTCCAATGTTCAGGCTGTTTCAATTCCTACTGCTATTGCTCAATCTGCAGGTTTTATCCAATCTTTTGCAGGGGATGCCCTTCCGCAAGTGTCTCTTGTGCTGATCACCACCGGATTTGATCCGCAGATCGAGAACGGTGGTTACTTGAGGGAAACAGGTTACACAGTTTTGGTAGCTTTCAATGAAACAATGAACACTGGAGTGAATCCCACTGTTACTATCGGTGGTGCGGCAGTTACCAAGAACGGGTATACAGGAAAAAACTGGACAGGCACATTTACGCCTGAAGACAGTCTTGATGAGAACCAGGTTTTATCTATCTCAGGGGCCAAGGATCTGCACGGAAATGAAATGCAGGCAAATACGGCCAACAGTTTTCACGTGGATACCATACCGCCAGTTGCGCCAATTATTACCTCACCCGTTTCAGTTCCTCCAACCACCGTTTATTATTGCGCTGGAGCTTCTGTTAACTTGACAGGGACAAAAGATAATGGATCGGCTATTTATGTCGGTACTGATGCGACCCCAGTGATAGAGAATACGTTATCTACAAGCTGGGAATACACGGTGACTGATTTGATTTCAGACATCACTAGAGAAATCAGCATCCGTTCACGTGACGCCGCTGGGAATTACAGTGCAACAACCACAATTTTAAAAATTGTGAAAAAAGATTCTTTACCTGCTCCAGTGATTTCAGTAACTTCTGTCACAACTGAAAGCTGTAAAATCACCTGGAACATGATAAACGGGGCATCCGGGTACAAGATGTATCAATACAGCAACCTGGTTGGACAAACTACAGAACTTCAATACACTTTTTCAAATCTATTACCAGGTGCCGGATATTCGATTGAAGTTGAATCCTTAGCCAGTTGGGGAGTTGGATCGCGAGCTGGTTTGTTTACCTATACATTATGTCTGCCTCCGTCAAACCTAACTGTTGAAAGTTCTACAGTCTCAAGTGCCAGAATTTCCTGGGCTAATGCAGAGGGTGCAGATAAATACAGATATAGACTGAATAGTTCGCAGACTACTGGGGAAACCCAATCGAACAGTATTAATCTGGATAACCTAAATAGCGGAACAACCTATGAACTCAGGGTAACCAGTGTAAACAAAAACAACAGAGAGAATTCTACATATTCATCTATTTCTTTTGTCACTGGAGTTCTTGCTCCGCAAAATGTCAGATCAACCAGACTGACTACTAGTGAAGTTGACCTTACATGGGACACTGTGACGGGAGCTACTGGATATAAGGTCTATATCGATGATCAGTATATTGGAAATGTTGTTTCATCAAATGTGTATACCCGTACAAATTTAAGCAGCGGACAAACTTACAGGTTTAGCGTAAGGGCTGTGAACGCAACTGGAGACAGCGCTATGAGTGCCGAAAAGATAATAAATACAGTCTGCATTCCACCTTCCGGTCTGAATACAATCGAAATAGGATCCGGATATGCTGGAATCACATGGCAACTTACTCAAGGAGGTGTAAGATACCTTGTTTACAAAGGCCTTGATGACACTTCTCCAATTTCAAACATTTCCAATTCAGTGAATTGTGCAAATCTCAACCCTGCTACGCAATATGATTTTTATATTAAAGCAGAGAACACTGATGGGCTTCTAAGCGGATATTCTGAAAAACTCACAATCCGTACCAGGTGCTCTGAACCCGCCGGAGTGTCAATCGACTCGATTACAGATTCGACCGCAAGAGTTAACTGGAATGCAACAAGCGGAGCCAGCAGTTACAGAATTTTCTTGAATTCGACTATGTTCGGGGAGACCAGTGAAACCACTATGCAAGTCACAGGTCTTACTGCATCCAGTAGTTATCAGGTTTATGTAAAAGCCGTGAATTCGACTGGTGCAGGCGATACTTCTGAAACTCGCAGTTTTACATCCGCCTCTCTGTCACCAGGAGATGTTGTTTACGCAAATACCATGCCATGGTGGGACAACGAAAATGTGAAAGCAGGAATTGACCTGTATTATCATACTCCCACTGATACCAGGTTGAAAGGCATCCGCATTTTAAGAAAAACCGGATCAGCACCAACAGGGCCGACAGATGCTGGATCCTATGTAGTTTGTAACCGGGTTGTGGAGTCCGATAAGGAGTATTCCTGGTTTGATTCAGCAGAGATAACGATTGGTGATAATTATTATTATGCATTCTACACTTACGGAGAAAAAGACAGCCAGACTTATTACAGCACTGGGACAATTGAGTCAATCATAGCTCAGGAAATAGTTGAAACCCAGGATTCTGTGCCATGTCTTTTCAATGGCACTATTGAAATTAACGATCAGTATGCGGCAATAGGCACCAGGATTTATGCATTTGATCAGGATAATAAGTTGAAAGGTGTTTTCATCATTGACCAGGATGTGGTTGATCGTAAAGGACAGGGTAGATATGAGATTCCTGTCACTGATGCCGATGTAGGAGAATTAATTATATTCTCTGTGAATGGGCGGACTCCGTCATACAATGGCGATAGAGCCTGGGCATCCTTTGTAAACAAGAATTTGGATCTTTTTACTAATTACTGATAATTAATTCATAGTGGGGAGGATGTGTATGAAATTAGAATTTGGTTTATGGGTATTGTTGTTGTGCTGCAGTACAACTTATGCCACTGATTATCAGTTAGACTCATATGTTACAACTTTTAATGTTGGGACAACTTCAGGCGCAAGCAGTTTTACGTTAGGTTCAACGGTTACCGGATATGTCGATGCATACACATCAGGATTTTCTGGCACAAATGCATATCTTTCTATTTCCATAACTGGAATCACATTCTCTTCCTCTAATGTATCTAACTATTGGGATAATGGATTTGACTCATGCACAATAACATATCCCCCAACTAAGATATGGGGCAGGTATGATACAACACAACCGTCCAAAACATGCCAATATGTGCTACTGGATTATTACGAAGCTAGCTGGTTCTATGGAGAAAGCGGGAGGAGCCAGTTTAATTTTACACCAACGAGTGCAGGCGATTATTACATACAAGCTAGATTGTTAATTAATAATGGTGGAAATAGATATGTTTATCCTTCTTCCGGCACCACCGATCAGCAGGATTGGTTTGTAAAACGATATAAAGTCAGTATTACTCGACCACCTGTTCCCAGTGTTTCTCCCAATCCTTACTCTTTTGGAGATGTGACTGTTGGAGGATACAAGGATAAAACCTTTACAGTCTCCAATATTGGTGGTGGAACATTGAGTGGTAGCGTTTCTGGTGGTTCGCCATTCTCGATTGTCAGTGGGAGTCCTTACAACATACCTGGAGGTAGTAGTGCATCCGTTAAAGTTAGATTCGCACCTACAAGTGCTGGATACAGTAGTGTTCAGGCTAATTTTACTGGCGGAGGTGGCGTAACCGTATCGATCGACGGCAATGGAGTTACTCGGTCATTGCAATCAGTTGTGTTCAGCCCTACTGAATGTTTCGAGGGAAAGAGTGTCAACATTACGGTGAATGGTAGTAATATTCCGAGTTCGCCTTATGTCTCAATTCAATTATACTCAGATGGATATTTTACAGATACAAACCGTGCTTCCTTAGGTACATATTTCTCTGGCACTACGGCAACTGCCCAATGGACTTCACAATATTATGATAGTGATCCTTTTTTTCGCAATGCTCAGTCTCGATTGATAACACAACCTTGACATGCAGCAATGATACCTGGAATGATGCAGGTGAATTGTGGGTGCAGAAAAAAGGCTTCAATGTTTCCCCACCTTCTTATGATTTCAGCACTGTCAATGTTGGAAGCTCCAAAGATTGCACATTCCGGGTTACTAATACTGGTACGAAATCGTTATCTGGTTCTGCTACCAGCAGCGGATCGCCTTTTACTGTGATTTCAGGTTCACCCTATACGATCTCAGGTGGAGGAAATTATGCCGATGTCACAGTCCGGTTTTCACCAACTGCAGCAATAAGTTCCCAAGGGACCATCACTTTTTCTGCAAGCGGGACTGCTGGATCTGACACTTGGTCAGGCAGCCAGGCAGTTTCAGTTAATGGTCTTGGTTTTGCTCCACCGGAAATTGTCAGTGTTTACTGGTCCAAGACCAGTGCTGTTGTTAATGAAACTGTTTATGCCTATGCGGAAGTAAGAAACATCCCTACTTCAACCAGCGGTTTTTTTGAGATATGGGAGCACGACTGGGTTTTTGATCAATTGCATAATGACCCTGCTGGTGGAAAAATCAATGGTACTGTTGTATTTACAGGTGGTAAATATTTGTTACAAGCATCTTTCACCCCACAATCTGCTACAACTTTACCATTGTATCTTGTAGCAAATATTTCAAGTTGCTCAAAAAGCTCCAAGAATGTAAGCGAACTTACTGTTACTGCACTCCCAAAACTTAAATATACGCCACCTTCTTTTGATTTCGGCACTAAACCTGCAGGCAGCCAATTGTCTGGTACTCTCACGATCACTAATGATGGTGGCGGAACTTTAACCGGGAGTATTGCTTACTCTTCTTCTAATGGACTTGGCATTTCATTTGCAAGTTCATCGTTTTCCATTACTACAACTCCTTTAACTGTACTACTTTCAGGTACTGCTCCAACAGAACCAGGATCATATTCAGGCACCATAACTATTACCTCCAATGGGGGCAATGGAAGCATTCCTATTTCTGTGATTGTACCTAAGTACATTACTGCCGCAAATTTTACTCATCCATCGAAGGGATGGGACGGGCAGACCTGGAACGCAGTCGGGGAGACAAAAGGTTACAGCTACCAATCAAGCGGGACAGTCACTATTTACGAGGATGTTTTTCTCCTTCCTGA
The DNA here is from genome assembly GCA_028687545.1 of Candidatus Wallbacteria bacterium. NCBI lineage: Bacteria > Candidatus Walliibacteriota > Candidatus Wallbacteria bacterium. The sequence continues at coordinate 127,042 of JAQTZZ010000007.1, read as the reverse complement.
CACACATGATGGACCATTTGCAGTATCTAACACCAGTAACTTGCCAAATTCATTTGTGTATTCATACAAGTTTTCTAAGGGAGGCACATATTATTTTGACTTTAACATTGATGGCAATGTGAAGCGATCACCCTCATATATCATCGAAATACCAATCATTGATGTAAAGCCGGATCCTACACTCGATTTCGGTCTGGTCAATGTCGGATCATCAGCAACCAAGGAAATTACAGTTAAAAATATCGGCACCGGCACCCTTTCTGGCCATGCAAGCTTTACCAATTCCGGTGGTACAGGGGTTATGTCGATCCCAGAAGCTGAAACCAATATTTTCACTATTGTTACTAGTCCGGATTACAGTATTTCAGCCGGCAACGAATTTAAAATCGGAATAAAATTTTCCCCGACCTCAAATATTTCATTTTCCCAGCCAATTTACTTTACTGGTGGTGGACAAGCATCACGCACAATAATTGGTACTGGTGCGGGGAATTTCACATCTGTTTACTGGAATTGTTCGCCTTTAAAAGTTGCAGCAGAGACTGTAGTTGAAATGAAGGCTCAATTCCAGGGTGTTCTTACTGGAACGCAAGTGGAGTTTCAGGTAATGGAAGATGTTCCTATCATCTCAGATTTCCCGCACGGATCAAAAAAGTACGGTGAAGTCAAACTGTTGAATGGTGTGTTAGTTGCATCAGCTAACTGGACTTCAGAAACTGCAGCAATTTTTTCAACTGATGGCTTTTATTACAATGTCAAATTCACAGCAAACGGTAAGGATTTCACTTCACATTCGCCCTATGATCAGGAACTGACAGTTACACCTGCAGGGCCAGTTCCCCAGATCACACCGCCATCAATCGATTTTGGTATTGTAGGTGTCCCCTCACATACAGGACGGGAAATTGTAGTGAAAAACATTGGTGGAGGCACACTGGAAGGCATAATTACTCCCACTTCCACACCTCCTGGAAAATTTACTTTGATCAGCAACACTTATTCACTCACAAATGAGCAAAGCAAAATTTTTGTAGTCAGCTATGATCCCACTACACCGGAAATTGTTACGGGGAATCTCAGTTTCAGCAGTGGACCAAGTCTGGCTTTGAAAGCAGAATCAAATGGCGATCCGACCAAGCAAGTAGCTGTGAGATTCATTATTGAAAAGGAAAACCTGGTTGATGAAATCAGCTATCTTGAAGTCAGTTATAATGTGCCGATATCGACAGGGGATGCTACAGTACTTTACAAGCGGGTATACCCGAATGCAGATAACAACCTAATTTTCGATTTAACCCTTTCAGAGTTAACTCTTTATGATTACATAGGACCTACCATGTCTCGTTTTATTGTCAGTGCACATACTGGCGGCCTTTTTGACAAAACAATCACAGCATGGAACGTAAAGTTTGACTCATCATACTACACGATCATCACACCCAGCGATCCATCAAAATTCAAGTATTATTGGCCCAAAACGACTAATACCCAGTATGTCAAGCTATTTAACGATAAAATTCAGAGTTACAGAGAAAGTAAGCTTCAGCAGTTCTATACTCTGAAGCCCTGGTCGGCGGAAAACACTGGAAAAGATGTTCTGCTTCTTGTCCATGGGCGCGCTGAAGGAGATTTTGCATGGAGCAGCCAGTATTATGATACCTTCAAGAATGATTTTGAGGTCTGGGAGTTCAGCTATCCATACATGCAGTGGGTGGATGGAGGTGACGGCCTTGCTTCAGCCGACCTGCTCAGTAAGGCTATGGTTCTACTTAATGTTAAGTACCCTGACAGAAAAATCAACATTTTAGCTTACTCCCTGGGCGGATTGGTTTCCAGATGTTGCCTTGAACAGAAGGGGTGGCTAGAAAAGAGTTCCTTTGGAAGATTGATGATGCTTGGTACTCCTAATCACGGCAGTGCTTCATACGTGCTGTATTTGAACGTGGCAAGCACTATCTTCAGGGACTGGGTTAATGATCTAGTGTTATGGGCTTTCGATGCTTGGGCTGGCAACTGCGACGAACACTTGAGTTTCGCCAGCAATCTGATCATGGAATTGAATCCAGCCAATTACTCAAAAACAAAAACCGACCTGATGAAGAGCAAGTATTTTGTACTGGCTGGAATGGATTCAAATGCTTACAAATTTGGTCAATCTCTTAGCAAAGGATCATATTTCCGCCAGGTGGAAAATGAGCCTACAGACTTTTTTGGCGACTCAGTAGTACCAGTAGCCAGTGCTTCTCTTCAAGAAATTGAAGTGCCTCTAAAGGTGGTTGATCTCAGTCACTTTAGTATCAGGTCAGCTGCCAGTGAAGTGCTGCAGTCCGCACTGACTTTCTTCCAGTCAGGCGCTACTTCCGGAACCCCATCTGCGGACATTGAAAATATGAAGAATTTTTCTTCGGTGCTGGTGCAAACTGACGGCAGTGTGATGGAACTGAAAAATAACAGATACGTCCGCAATCCTAATGACATTATGTATATTGAACGTGAAAGCGACAGCAGTAAATACTATCTTCTGCCGGGTATAGGCAGAGACGATGCCTGGTTCAACCAGAACATACCCACTTCTGTGCTAGATGAAGATTTGATACCCAAGATCGATGTTAAAGACCTTACCTGGATACAGGAGTGCAAAGATTACTTAACCAAAGTCAAAGATTTCGACAAATCCTACACCCCCCCCTTCTTCGCCCAGTCTATTCAGGAAAGCTACAATTACTGGCAAGCGATGCTGCTGCCACCGGGAACTTACAGGGTGATGAAATACAACACATTGAATCGTGGTACCTGTTATGGCGGCACATTTACAGTTAAGGCTCTACAAACGAACTTTTTCAGGGTAATGCAATGGGATTCAACCGGCATATCACAACCGATTTCTATGATACCTGCTGATTATGCTCAGGTAGACTCAATGACACCTTACTTCGAGTGGTCCAGGTTCAAGAATACTGACGGATTCACAACTCAAAAAGGATATCAGCTGAAAGTCTGGAAAGAACCGGGTAAAGAGATTGTGTATAACACTGGATTAATAGAAGCGATCTCGGCCTCAACCCATATGTATTCACCCAACCAATACAGTGGTTTTGATTCTGCCGCGCAGGAAAACAAGGTGAGCCAGAGCCTGAACTGGAATCAGAATTACGGCTGGAAGATCAGATATTATGGTTCCACTAACAAATGGAGCACCTGGAGTACTGATCAGCATTTCAGCCCGGTCAATCAAAATCCTCCATATTTCAAAGATTGTCTTGTTACCTACACCAACAGCGCTGATCAGCAAGTAGGCACAACAGTTGCTTCAGATTCAAGGATTCAAATTACTCATGATATCAGTAGAACTTTGTCTCTCAAAATCAATAAAGGAGGAATCGGCGGGACAACTTTTGAGGTGATTCTGCCTGATGGCACTGCACCAACACCAAAATACTGCGAGGAAAGTTACTGGGTTTTTTCAATCATGTCTCCGGTTAAAATCGGATCTTATTATGCCCGCTGCGCAGGAGGAAACTGGGCTGTCATAGATGTCAAAAAAGTAATCAAGACACCAGGACCGGTCAAAAATCTGGTTATCTCTACAAACACCATTGAAATGTCTGTGTCCATGTCGTGGAAAGCGCCGGATGACGATGGAGGATCTCCAATTATTAGATATGATATCCTCCGGGATGGAGCTGCTGCATCTAACAGCCCTGTAACGCAACCATCCTACAAATCGGATGGAAATCACACCTATGAAGTTGAATATACATATTCTGTAAGCGCAGTTAATATAGCTGGACCAGGGCCTCTGGTAGATGTATATGCGCGCTTTGATCGAAATTACAGACCACCTGATCCGATTTCTGTAATAACTGCTGAAGCAATGCTGGCTGAAAAGTGCATTAGGATTAAATGGGATCCACCTGCTAACAATGGAGGACAGCAGATTTTGGGTTATCGCTTATGGAAAGGTTTGTCTACAAGCGAATTAAGCGCACTTAACGTCAAATTGGATGCTAATGCCTCAGAGTATAAGGATTTTGATGTTTTAAAAAATATAACTTACTACTATGCTGTGACCTCTGGTAATACCATGGGGGAAAGCTTGCCTTCACCTGTTGTGAATTCAAGTCTGCAAGTGCCGATAACAAGGTTAACTGTAGCTCTTAATCCCTCAGGAATTGGAGGACAATGGGCTTTCAGAAAAGCCTCCGGCCCTGATACTATCACTCCGTTCTGGAGAAACAGCGGAGCCAGTTGTGAGATTGAGGTAAATGGAACAGTTATTTTCTCCCCTGTGAATGGATACACAACCCCGGCAGATCAGACGATTGTTTACAATGGGACAAATGAATCGCATTCTGCTACATACGTTCCGAACAATAATTACAAAGTTACAGGTTCGGTTAACAGCAATGAATTCATTATTACCCTCTGGAAGGAAGGCGTAGCCATCCAAAATTTCAGTTCCTCAGATGGTAATTTTCAATTCACCGGTCTGAGCGCTAGCAGTTTTGCTGTTGTGGTAGAGAAGGAATACTACTATCCAAGTCGGAAAGAGTTTACATTCTCAACTTCCGATGTGAATCTTGCTCAAATATTATTAACAGAATATCCTCCAGAATCTCCCCAGCAACCCTTGCCAACTCTATATTCTGGTGCAGCTAGAGTGGACCTGAATAACGACAAGATTGAAGAAGATGCAAAAGCAGGTGATTTGATTACAGTACTTGATTCAGGGCAACAGATTGTTGGTGCTAAACTTGTGGATACGTCAGGAATTTACAGATATCTACCAGTTGCATCTGACGATCCAAGTACAATTGCTGATGAGGGCGCGTCTTCCGGTGAAACACTTATCTTCCGTATTAATGAAGCCCCAGCTTCACCGAATGCAGTTAAAGACGGTGGAGGCAAAGTCATTACAGGATTCAACATTAGTACTCTCGGGATCGAAAGCCGGGAATTCACCCGTAATTTGAGGGCAGGCTTAAACAGAACATCTATTTCGATGAATCTCGATAACCCTTCAGTGGAAGTTGCTGTAGCTGGAATAAGAGACAAAATAGAATTTATCTGGGGTAAAAAAGGATCGAGTTTCTTGACCTACTACCCTAATGACCCTGTTAATAGTAGTCTCACCACTCTCGAACCACTTTCTATTTACTATATTTCTATTAAGGCTAACAGTTCTTTGTACTTAAAAGGAATAAAGATTACTCCACCCAATGTAGTAAAACTTAAAAAAGGTATGACGACTGTGCCAAATCTCTGGTGGAATGTCAAAATTCTGGATGTTATCAAGCCAATATTCGAGAAAGTCGACTCAATATGGGAGAGGACACCAATTTCAAGCTCCGGATGGAACATCTACAGTAAAATTGACCTTGTTCCAAACAATTTTAATCTTACTCCTACCAGTGTGCTGTACATTTTCTGTAATGAAGCTGCTGATTTACCGTATTAAAATGGAGGCATTATGAAAAGTATTTTTTCTTTGTTAACTTTGATAATGTTCATTTCGTTTGCGGCCGCTGCTGATTTGACACCCACAGATACAGAGCAGTTTGGAATATTGTGTGGACGATTGATTATCAATGGAGTTTGTGCTGCCAAAGGGACAACCATAGAGGCCTATCTAGAAAACGGAATGAAATGCGGCGAAGCTGCTACAAGCATACCCGGTCATTTCACCATGGTGATCAATGGTGATATTCCCCAAACGGAAGCAAAAGAAGGACCAACCATAGGAGACAAACTGATTTTTAAAGCTAACGGAAAGACGGCAAAAAAAGTTGATGGTTCAGATGAATGGCCCGGCAAGTTCAAGAGATCAGACATATTGCTCGTACTTGGTGACGATGATCGTGGAGCACCTGTGATCGTTGAGGTAAAATCGATCGGTGATAATAAAATTACCGTCAGCTTCAATGAACCGATTCTTTTCAACACAGTGAAAGGAAATCTAGAGGTTCAAAAGTCTGGTAAACCAGTTGAAATTTTGGAATACACATGCTCGCCAGATTTGGACGCAATTACACTAAAACTCAGTAATGACAGATTAACCGGGGAATTCAAATTAACGGTAAAAAGTATCAGTGATTTCTCCGGCAATCTTATGAATCGGGAGGCAGTGTATTTCGTTACTTTGCCGGGTGAGTAAAGATGATAGGTACCCTCCCCCCACACACAACCACCTGCAATTTTGATAATAAATGGTGAGCGGAATGAAAAAAACCTATCATCCATCTGAAGAGTCTTTCTTTCTTCTTGCGATTCTTCTCCTATTCATTCTATCCGACTGCGTCCCGCCGAAATCAATTTCACCGCTTTTCACAGACAAAAACCTGATCTTCGAGGATCGTCTAATCGGGAACTGGCTGCTGGAAACAGACAAGAATTCAGGAAATTTCACCATTACCAAGGCAGGCGAAAAATCCTATTCCATGGTTATGACCGAGAAAGACAGCGGTACGTCCGCCAAGGCGGATCTCCATATGATTGCAATGGGTATTAGAAAATACGCTCGGAAAGCCGAAAATAACAACAGTCCGTTGCCGCTGGTGAAGGGACGGTCCCTCTCCGCTGCGCTCCGGGGATTAAAAAACTGTAGCAGTCCTTTCACAAGTTCAAGACCTGCAACAGTTTCTAAACACAACCGAGGAAGTGTACACTGACTCCACGGCGGATCTGTGGAAGTGGTACCTGATGGCCGGGCAGATGGATTGTTATGAGAAAAAATCTATTTCTGCAGACAATGAGAGCGCATTGAAATGGTGCCAGGTCGTGGCTTGGGTAAAGGTTTTAGCTCACTCTATTTGTTGTTGAGTTTGGTGATGTTACTTTCGGATTTTCCTTGAGAAGATGAACTTATGCAAAAATTAGGTAGTGCAAAAAAAATCAGCCAAACTATCGCTTTGTGCTTTTTAATAATCTCTGTACTTTTTCTTTCCGGCTGCGATGGATACAAATGCCAGCGGTTCGACATCACCTTCGAAATCAATAATGATATGACTCTCCGCACAGTTATTTATTACAATCACATAGAATCTACTTCAACAACCCCGGAAGTGCGAGTTGAGAGCATGAAGAGTTTATACGCTGGGTTGAAGGAACCTCATGAAGTGAACAGCCAATTTTCCAAAGGATTGGTAAATGAAATGTACGGCCTGCAAGATGGGAAGATCAAAATACTGAATAAAAATCCCACTTTCTGCGACATAGAAGTCAGAGGAAATTCTCGCAGTCTCGCAGGCGGGATTTTATTGGGCCAGGACGAAGCTGCAGGTTATAATTTGGCTTGGACCTCAGATTCATTAAAGGTTTCTCGAATGCCACCGCCTAAGAATAAGGATGTAGTTAATTTCTGTTCATTCTATCATATTACCCTGATTTATTCTGGTGAAATCCTCACTTCCAATGCTAAAAATTTCAAGCTTGGTACCCACCGGCTTGACTGGGATGAGTCCGATGGCTGGAACCGGATGATCGAATTCGAGCTGAAGATAAAGAAGGATGAAAAAAAAGACAATTAATGAGAGAGTCGACCTGTATGTGAACTCATCTGAAATCGTCCTGCATTAATTCGAATTCTTCCACCTCATAAACAGGCGCGGAATTATCACCGCGCCTGTTGCGTTTATAAGGATTGAGAATATTTAGAGCCCATTTAGAGCTCGGAAGAAAGCTTGACCGGCCATGTTTCCCGGATATAATTGTATCAACAACGGAGCAGGAGAAACTTTTGAAAGCTAGATTGCTGATCATCCTCCTTTTTTCGTCGATTCTGGCATTCGCCGCATATGACATGACCCAGATCCAGGATCTGGTGGATAAAATGCAGCAAAAGGGCATGACTGACATCAAGCTGATTTATGATTGGGGTGACGGAAGTCAGGCTGTTCTACCGATCACCAAATTATCCGAAGGCAGTCCTGACCACTTTTACGAAAAAGAGGGAAAATACAAGATCACGCTTAAGATTTCCTATCGTCTGAACGGCAAAGCACAGGAGAGCGTAGCTGAGCAGAGAAACTTTGTATTTAAATCTGAGAAACTGGACTGTAACCTGCAGGCAGTTGTTCCAGCCGAAGCCGATGAAAACTCTCCAGTTAGTTTCAGCGGGAAACTCATTTTTAAAGAACAGCTTTCAGTCAAGAATTTAAAATACCAATGGGTAACTGATGAAGAATATAACCAGTATGAGGAGGGTGAAAACGCCACCCACAATTTCCCATTGCCAAACGGCGATACCAAACCATTTTATTCTGTGAAACTGAAAGTTATTTTTAAGTACCAGAAAAGCGATCTGAATGCCTGGTTTCCATATGAACTGACAAAGGAATTTAAGATCAGGATCAGGCAGAAAGAAAAGCTCTCGATCAGCGGATATACCGAAAAAATTAAAATGGCTGCCGGAAAATACACTGAACCGTTTTTTCTCGTGATCCGCGACCACAACATTTACAACAGCGAGGAATTCTATACGGATTCCAAACTGGTTTACAGGCCGGTCGTTTTTCAGGATGGAAAGCCGGAATATCCTGAATTCGTGACGCTCAGGAGTAATATTCCGCTGGCGCCACCCTACTTGAAGGATGATTTCTATACCGAGATCACCTATCTTCTGGAATTCGACAAGATTCAGCCAAGTATTCAGACTGAAAATGGTAAACGATTCGTGAACCTGACGATAAAGGTAAACGACCCGCAGGGACAGATTGTCCGCGACGCCAAAATAGAGATGGAGTAGAGGGGGGAACATGCAGAGGATAGTGCTTTTAATCGGAATGATTGCGGTGATTTCGGCGGTCTATGCAGAGACATCGGCTCTGGACCTTCGGCTGAAATCCGATTCTGCTCTGTCAGAGAGGCAATTTTTCGAGGACGGGAAGCTCGATTTTCTCTCGTATTACCTGACTCTGCAGAAGGTCAGACTGGTGCTAAACCAGAAAATTGCCACCATAGCGGAAACCGACCGTAACCGGCTCCTCAACGATCTCGACAGCCTTTCCGAATCCGAACAGCATTTGATAAATGAAGTCATTTTCAGCGAAAACAATCAGTCTGTTTATGTGAATCTGGTTGTGCGCAACCTGAACCATCTCTCGCTGGACCCGCAAAAACTCGAAGCCTATCTGTATAAACCGTTGATTGAAGCGATACTTGAGAAGTACCAGGCGAGTGGGCTTGATTATATTGCGAAGTCAGATCTTTTTCTCCTGAATCAGCTTTTATCGAAAATCCGCTCAGCTGAATCCAGTGGCCTTTACAGGGATCTCATTGGCAAGACGGATTTTTCACAGCAGGATCTGATCGCCATCCAGAGCATAGGCAGTTCATCGGCCAGGATAGTTTATTTCGACCTGAAGCATTTGTCTCTCGAATCCAGGCTGCTGATTCCAGGCAACAGCTTCGCAGGTTTCACAGTGGAAGAAATCCTGGATGACAGGATCGTGCTGCAATCGAACAGTTCCATGGAAAAGATTACACTTTTTTACTTGAGTCAGGGCCGGGAAAAAGTTGCCAGGTCGACTGCAATCGTGAGAAAATACCGGATCTGTTTCATGTTTGACTGGTATGACAGCGACAATTCTTTTTATCTCAAGCGTGGAAGTCAATATAATCTCTATCTCAAGGTGGTCGATTCGAATAATCAGATCGTGAAGGAATCCACGGTTTCCTGCAACGGTCAGACCTGGAGTTCCAATCCGAATGGAGTGATCACCTGCCATCTCAAATTTGATCCATCTGACCCTGAGCAGTCATTGACATTCACTTCTCCGGAAGCCCAGAGCGCGACCTTCAAATTCAAGCTCAACCCGATCGACGCATTTTTTACCTATAATGCTTCAGCCGTCGGTACAGCCGGTATCGGCGGAGACGTCCTGGCTTTCGACGTCACCGGAGCCGTCCACCCAGGCTATAAAATCGGTGTACGCTTCATGTGCCCGGATGTTTCGAACAAGAATCAGGACAGCGTGGTTTACACCATCAATCCGTCTCTGGGGGCATCTCTCTCTGCAAGCCTCGGCCCGAAGCTCCAGCCATTCAAGATCCAGGCTTTCGATTACAACCTGGGTGCAGGGGCGCAAGCCACGGTTTCCGGCTCGATCAAAGTCATTGCCGGCATCAATCAGGCCTTTCAGTTTTATAAGCCTTACAGCGACGACCGCAAAGCGCAGGTAGTCCTTTTCGCTGACAAAATGATGGACTTTGTGCCTGTAGCCAAGCCCATCATGAGTTCTCTCTTCGCCAAGATGAGCGGAGTGAAGACCACGGATTACATGACTGAAGCGAGCCTGACCCTGGCTGGAGAAACTTCGCTCAGCGGGAATATCGGGGCTCAGCTTGGCCTTGTGAACAATCAGGATGCAGTTACAGGCGCTAATCTGGAAATCGTTTCCGGGACCGCTACCTTCAATACTGGAATCGAAGGCGGGATACTCTCCGGGATGACTGAATTCGGACCTACCACAGACAGATATTCTGTCTGCCTGAAAAGCGGCCTTTCAGGGAGCTTTTCTGCAGCCAAGCTTTCCGCCAGGATCTTCAAGACCAGTATCATGCCTGACTATTTTTTGATGGACAATTCCGGTTCCCTGGGCCTGAACTTCATCTTCCGCTTCGACCAGAACATGAAATTCACCCGGAGTTACCTGATTCTTTCCACTGGATACCTGATCCGCAATAATATTTATCATCAGTTCGTGAAAGACCTGATCCGGCAGGTTCACGAATCAGGTGGAGCTTCATCTGACTACGCTGAATTGATGAAAATCTCAGGCGTGGATAAGAAGCTGATCCTGATCCTCGACAAGGATAAGACAAAGCAGTTCTTCGGCCAGTGGCTGGCTTTCGCGCAGGCTCTGCTCAAGAACAATGACCAGCAGAACGGCGATACTGTCGTGGCCAAGGTCACAGGTATGTTCGGAGCAGTCAACGAAGCTTTAGACAGGATGGTGGACTGCCCGGTCGTCTATGTCAAGAAAACCAATCTGATTCTCGACACCTTCAGACCAGGATTCAACCTGGAGCTTTCCGCTGGAGTCAAAATCAAACTCGGAGTCAGCACGCAATTCAGTAAATGCAAGGAATTCCAGGATGAATTCGGCTATTTCAGCCGTTTCCGCTTCCTGCCTGTGGAAGACGCGAAATACTGTAAGGAACTGGCCAGGGCTGATCGTGATGTGGCTTACCTGATGGGATCGATCAAGGATTATGTCATGGCTGAAGTCAGCAATACAGCCACTTACATTTACCAGAAAGCCTCTGACGGCACAGTGTACATAGTCCAGAAGGTGAGTGACGGCGCAGTGTACGTGATCAAGCAGGGTGTCGACGGCACAGTGACAATCGTGAAAAAGACCGGCGAAGAAGCGAAGAAAATCTGGAACTCAGTGCTGAACGCAGTAGGCAATGCAGCCCAGTATGTCTATGATCAGGGTTCAACTGTCATCAATACTGTAGGCGATACATTAAGCGGCATCTGGCATAGTATCTGGGGCTAATCTGAATGACGCTGCGTTGTGTTTTGGGCAATGATTAGGGAATGACCAGGCACAGCTACTAATTGTTTGATCACAGCTAGAGCTGAAGACTTATCCCTGCGAAGGCGTTCAAAGGCGTCCCGAAGCCTTTGGCTTCAGGATAAGAGGCTCTAACAGCAGTAGCTGAAGAGCCTCTGAATTGCTGTCTGCAGGGCGATAGATCGGAGCAGGAATAGGTCTTCAGCTCTTAAATTACATCTTGAGGACGTATTATCCTAAATTCTGATTCTCTCAGATCGCCAATCTCCAGTTTGCCGATCCGGTAGCGGAACAGGTCCAGCACATTTGAATCAAAATGTTCGAACATCCGTCTGATCTGCCGGTTCAATCCCTGCCTGAGTTCAATTTCATAGGTTCTGTTTCCCAGGGATTTTATCAGGCAGGGGAGAGTCATTGATTTGCTTCCGTTTACATCTTTGATTTCCACTCCATGTTCGAATTCAGTAACAGCAGATTCCGAAAGCTCCCTGTCCACTTTTACCCTGTAAAATTTTGCTACATTTTCCTTGTCTGATGAGATCCGATTCAGAAAATCATTGTGATTGCTGAGAATCAGAAGTCCGCGCGAATCCTTGTCCAGCCGGCCTGCGAAGCGCAACCCTGTATCGATATTTTTAGGAATCAGCTCAAAAATGGTCCTGCTTCCACATTCTCTCTTGCGGGAGACCAGGAAATCCACAGGTTTGTTGAGCGCCAGATAGATGAAAGCCTTTGGCTTCACTATCTCTCCGCGCACAGTGATCCTGTCGCGCTGGAAATTGACCGGCTGGGCGGGATCCAGAGTCTTCCGGCCGTCGACAGCTACCAGCCCCAGCCGGATCAGCTGCTTGGCTTTAATCCGGGAGCAGAAGGAGAGCTTGGACAGAGCTCTGTATAAAGGGCAGACTCCGGTTGATTTATTGAAGTGCTTTTGTGGTTTCAGAAAGGCCATGGCATCAGCTTTCCAGAGCTTTTTTCACGGCCAGTGCAAGGGATTTTAATGAAAATGGTTTCTTCAGATATGTATTTGCTCCGAGATTGAGGGTTTCGGTTACACTTTCAGTTTTCGAAAATCCGCTCATGACCACTGCTTTTTGCAGAGGAACGATCTTCTTGATTTCACGAAATGTATCCAGTCCATCCCAGCCTGGGTCCATGATCATGTCAATGAGCACCAAGTCTGCTTTTTCTTTTTGCAGAAAATCCACTGCAGATTTGCCTGATGCAGCCAGACTGACATTGTATCCGAGGGATTTCAAGAGTTCCATGGCCAGTTCCCTCTGTTCAGGCATGTCATCCACCACCAGAATCAATTCTCCATTTCCCCCCAGTTCGGAGATCTGTTGTGAGTCTATCACGATTTTGTCTCTGGAGGCTGGAAAAAAAAGTTCGAAGCTTGTGCCTCTTTTATTGCTTTTAACGTCAATGTATCCCTGATGATCCTGAATTGTGCCCCAGACTACCGTCAGACCCAGTCCGGTCCCGCTGCTGCCCATTGACTTTTTTGTGTAGAATGGTTCGAAGATTTTTTTGAGGTCTGCAGAATCAATCCCTGTGCCTTCGTCCGAGACGGAGAGTATGGCATATTCGCCTTTCAGCACGTTCATATACCCTGAGATGTTCCGGTCCAGAAATCGGTTTTCCGTCATGATACTGATTTTTCCACCTGCAGGCATGGCTTCGGCTGCGTTAATGAGTAAGTTGGAAATGGACTTGATGAGATGATGCGATGAGCCTGAAATGTTCAGCAGTTCGTCAGCAAGCTCCATGCTGACTGTGATATCCGGGAAATGGCTTGACAGAAAACAATGTTCAGGGGAGATCAGGTATTCCTTTATCAGGTTGTTCAGATTGATTATTTTCTTATCTGCCACACCTCTGCGTGTGAGAGTAAGAAGGTCCTGGACAACGGCCGCGGCCCGCTCGCCTGAATCTCTGATCGCTGTAAGCGGTTTGACCATCCTGTGGCCAGGCTCGACCATAGAAAGCAGAATTTCCGGATACCCGATGACTGCTGAGAGAATATTGTTCAGATCGTGAGCCACGCCTCCAGCCAGAAGCCCGAGCAGTTCCATTTTTTCGGCTCTGGCCAGCCGTTCCTCAAGAAGTTTATTGTCATTTTCAATGGCTTTGAGTTCGCTGATCTCATTCCCAAGCGCGAGCAGACATTCCTTGCCGTCGACGATGACTTTCTCCGCGGAAAAAAGGAAAGTCAGCACCCGGCCTGATTTTGTGAAAAATTTGACTTCCTGATTCCTGAAACGCTCGTTCTGCTTAAGCATTGTGACGATCCTGTTCCTGTCATTGAGGTCATACCAGATTGTCATGGTGAGCGCTGATTTATTAAGGATTTCGGTTTTATCATATTCGAACAGCCGGAGAAATTCGGCGTTTACATCAATGAATGTGCCATTTTCCAGGGAACTGAGCGTGATTATGGTGGGACTGGCATTGAAAATCCTGGAGAATTTATCCTCGGAAATGCGGCGTCTCTCTTCATTTTTTTTGAGGACTGTGATATCCAAACCTGAGACGAGCAGAAAATCCAGGTTGTTGATCTTGATTTTATCAGCACCCCAGAGAACTGAGATGATGTTTCCTGATTTCTGGCGGATCGGCAGTTCGAAATTCCTGATGCACCCTTCCTGTTTTAGCTTCGACACAAAATCATCCCGGTCGTCGGTGTTGACCCACATGCCCACTTCAAATGAGGTGTGGCCGTTGGCTTCTGCAGCGGAAAAACCTGTAATGGTCTGAAATGCCTGGTTGACTTCCAGGAAACGCCCTGTGCTCATCTCTGAAAGACTGATGCCTACCGGACTGGATTGGAAAATATTCTGAAACTTTTCTTCAGAAACACGCAATTTTTCCTCGTCTTTTTTATGGGCGGAAATGTCCTTGAAGGTGACTAGAATACAGGCCCTGCCTCCCACGTCGATGGTTTCTCCTGACCAGATTATGGTTATGACGGATCCGGCCTTGGTTTGGATATCCAATTCAAGTTCATGCACAAAACCATCGGTTTTCATTATGTTGAGGACTCTTGATTCCATTTCAGGAGACCATAGCCCGAGTTCGATCACAGTATGTCCTATGGTTTCTTCTTCTGAATATCCGGTGATTCCTGTAAATCCCTGGTTGATCTCGATAAACTTCATGGTTTTCAGGTCAGTCAACGTGATCCCGATCGGGCAGTTATGGAATGTCTTGCGGAATTTCTCCTCGGAAATCCGGCGCTGCTCTTCGGACTGCTTCCAGGCTGAAATGTCCTGGCAGGTGGCCAGCATATGCTCTTTACCGAATATTTTCAGTATCTCTCCGGCCCAGAGCAAGGAAACTATCTTCCCGGATTTGGTTCGGATTTCCAACTCCATGCCTTCGACACGTTTGTTTTTCCTGAATTCCCTGATAATTTTAAAGGGAGTTTCCGGATCGATCCATAAACCAAGTTCGTCCGGTTCACGACCGATGGCTTCCTGAGCTGTATAGCCGGATATTTTTATGAAACCCTGATTCACTTCCACAAATTTCCTCGTTTCCATATCTGAAAGTGTGATGGCTATCGGGCAGTTATGGAATGTCTTGTAAAATACTTCCTCCGATATGCGGAGCTTCTCTTCAGAATTCCTGCGGTCAGTGATGTCGATCACCGAGGAAAGAAGGAACGGCTTATCGTCCAGCTGAATTCGTTCGGCGGTGTAGAGACAGGAGCGGACTTCACCGGTTTTGCTCCTGAAATCAACTTCCACATTGCGTACCCGCCTGCACTGTTTGATTACAGAAACAACTCCGTCCCGTTGTTCGGGTTTAGTCCACAGTTTCAGTTCTGCAGTGGTCTTTCCGATAACTTCTTCTCTTTCCATGCCCAGCTGGCTGAAAAATTCAGCATTTGCGTCCACTATGATGCCTTCGTCGAGGGTCGTGATCACCATGATGATCGGGCTGAAATAGAAAACATCGTAAAATGTGCCGGAACCTGGTTTGAATTTGAATGGAATGTCGCTCATAAGTCTATAGTATCAGTATCAGCGGGGATTGATCAATACTTAAAAATATGATTCAAAGTCGCGTAAGCAGAAGATTCGTTTAACTCTTCAGATCTTTTCCTGCGTATTTGTCAGCCGGAATATTCTGTTGGTTTAATCTGCGGAAGTTTCTTCCACTGTGACTTCAGGAGACAGGAGCAGTGTCGAATTGATCGAATTCTTTTCCAGCTCCTTCAAAAGCTTTGGTTTGGCAGTTAGGGGAAAATCATCGGGGAACGTCACTCTCACTTTGATGTGGGAAAGAGAAGCCGGGGATTTTTTGGGTTGAGCTGAGACTGTCACCTTGAATTCACTGAATTTCTCCAGATTGTGCTTCTTGATGAACCTGGTGATCTCCATTCCTGCTCCGCTTCCCAGAGCTGCCAGAAACAATTCTTCCGGATTAGGTCCTTCATTGTCTCCACCTTCTTCCGGGGAAAGATCGCTGGCAATGAAATGACTGCCTGTAACAATGTCCCACTGAAATCCGTTGTTGTAGGTAAGTTCCACTTGATACATCGTTCGGTCTCCCTTATAATTTGTCCATGATGCGTTATGCCATCGAGCTTTCACCCGCGGACATCTATCTCTGCCTGGAAGCCGACAGCCTGAACCTGCTTTTTCACGCAGGCCTGGCAGGATTATATCATGCGCTTGAAATAAATGGAAACGAATCCGAATCACTTTTTTGGATTTGCTTTTTTGAAAAAGAAACAGCTATCATTAGATCTGATAAAATGAAAAAAATATTCGAGCTGATCAGTGTCTTTATCCTGCAGACAGTACTTTTGAACCTTTTTCTTTTTCTGATCTACTTCTTACTTTTCAGCGTTGCCTGGATTTTTCTAAGTATCAATAAGCTTTTTTCCTTCACAGGCTGGAAAGATTCACTGTTTGTTCAGCCTGAGGATTTTTCTTCGGATTTTGAGGAGTGGAAAAGGCAATCTTAATTTCAAGGAGTAAGGAATGGGCAAGTTTTTTTACATTTTTCGTGAGACAATCTACATGATTAAAAAACACAAACTCTATTTCATTTCTCCGATCCTGATCCTGTTCGCGTTGCTCGCCGTCCTGATCTACACGATCGGACCTACGGCGGTGCTGTCGTTCATCTACGCAGGGCTTTAGATGAACATTCTGGGAATTTCCTGCTACTATCATGACTCAGCAGCCTGCCTGGTCTGCGACGGCAAGGTAGTGGCTGCCGCTCAGGAAGAACGCTTCAATCGCAAAAAACATTCTGCTGTTTTTCCGATCAGCGCTGTTAATTTTTGTTTAAATCAGGCTGATTTAACGATCAATGACATCGATTACATCGTATTCCACGAAAAACCTTATCTTAAATTTTACCGCGTGATCAGTGCCTTTATCCATTCCTTTCCCAGATCAGCCGAGGCATTTTTCCGTGTTTTGCCGCTTTATCTGGGAGAACGACTGATTTTCCCTCTGCTGTTAAAGGGCGAATTGGGTTACGGCAATCAAACCCTGTTTTCCAGGCACCATCTTTCGCATGCCGCCAGTGCCTTCCTGGTATCTCCCTTTGAACGGGCTGTGATTGTAACAGCGGACGGATTGGGGGAAATGGCTACACTGACTGTTGGGATAGGAGAAGGTAATGACATTAAAATGCTGAAGCAGCTTAATTATCCTAATTCCCTTGGGTTGCTTTATTCTGCCCTGACATCCTATCTGGGATTTGAAGTCAACAGCGGAGAAGGCAAAGTGATGGCTCTGGCTGATTACGGGGAGCCGGAGTTTTACCCTGAATTCAAGAAGATCGTGCGGATCAGGGATGACGGCAGCTTTGAGATCGACTTTCGATATTTTGATTTTGAGAGCGGCGGATTGATGTACAAAAAGGAATTCGTGCGAATCTTCGGACCTCCAAGGGAAAAAAACGGGGAGCTGAACTCGAAGCATTTCAATCTGGCTGCCACATTGCAGAAAATCGTTGAAGATTGTGTTCTAACGATTGTAGGGCGGGCTGTTTCAGAAACCGGCTGCAGTAACGTCTGCCTTGCCGGAGGGATTTTTCTCAACTGCGTTTTAAACAGTAAAATCCTTAATCTGACCGATGTCAGGGATATTTACATCCAACCTGCAGCTGGAGACACCGGCTGCGCATTGGGAGCAGCTCTGCTGGTTTACAATGTTCTGATGGTCAAGCACAGGGATTTCGTGATGAAATCAGCGAGCCTGGGTCCAGAGTATGGGAATGGTGAGATCCGGATGATTCTGACTAACAGCGGACTGAAATACCGGGAAATGGAAGAGCCGCAGCTTTTGAAATATCTGGCTGCCAAGCTCGCGGGCGGGAAAACTGCAGGCTGGTTTCGGGGCAGGATGGAATTCGGACCCAGAGCGCTAGGCAACAGGAGCATTCTTGCCGACCCCCGCATCCCGGGCATGAGGGATCATCTCAACCAGAACGTCAAGCATCGGGAGTGGTTCAGGCCTTACGGTGTGAGTGTGCTGCGCGAGAAAATGGGGCAATGGTTTGACAGGGAGTTCACTAATCCATTCATGCTCCAGACAGCGAATGTACTAACTGAAAAGAAGACCGTCATACCCTCTGCAGTTCATATCAATGGCTCGTGCAGGGTCCAGACAGTGACCTGCGACGACGGCCTCTATTACGACCTGATCCGCAGATTCGACGAATTTACTGGTGTTCCGATGCTGATCAACACTTCCTTCAACGACAATCATGAACCGATCGTCTGCACTCCTGAAGATGCTTTGAAATGCTTTCTCAGCACCCAGATCGACATGCTGGTGCTGAACAATTTCGTGATCGAGAAAGATGGGCAGAAGGGAAAATGAGATATACGCGGTGACTGTTTGAAGTTCCTTAGAATCACATTTTTACTGATACTGCTTTGCCTGGTGACCTTTGCATTAAAGGGGAGTATGAGGAAGCCACCGTTGCAGAATAAAGTATCCAGCCTGGACTCGGTTTCACTTACTGTCAGGGAGTTGAAAAATCATGTCTACACCCTGTCCCACGAATTCGGTGACCGCAGTACCCGGAAGTATCATGCAATGCAACAGACAGCGGGCTATATCGCGGACAGGCTGGAAGCCTGCGGACTGGATGTCACTGAACAGAGTTACCATGTTGTGGGCAGGCCGGTTTCGAATCTAATAGCCGAGCTGGCAGGAACGGATCCGACTGCGGAAATCCTGATCGTGGGAGCGCATTACGACACCTGTGACAATCCCGGGGCTGATGACAACGCGAGCGCTGTGGCGGTGCTGATTGAGGTGGCGAAGAAACTCAGTGCATCAAAAACCAGGCGTAAGATCCGCTTCGTGGCTTTTGTAAACGAGGAGCCGCCATATTTTCAGACCGAATACATGGGCAGCAAAGTCTATGCGAACAAACTGCGCGAGAATGGTGAAAAAATATATCTTGCCGTGATTCTGGAAATGCTCGGTTATTATTCAGATGAACCGCATTCGCAGAAGATTCCGCTGCCACTTGTCTGGAAATACCCTTCCACAGGAAATTTTCTCCTCGCTGTCGGCGATAAGAATAGTTCGGCTGCTATGGAGAAGCTCGCTGGCATGTTCCGCCGCTCCTGCAGTCTGCCTCTTTATGAACTGACGAAGTATTCCTTCATCCAGGGAGTAGATTCGTCGGATCACTGGTCTTTCTGGGAGAACGGCTATCCGGCGATCATGATCACAGACACTTCTTATTACCGCAACCCTTATTATCATACTGCAGGCGACACTTACGAGAAACTGGACTACAACCGCATGGCTCAGGCAGTGGAAGGCAACAGTGCAGCAATTCTTGAACTGGCGAAGTAACTCATTTCACTACCGCGGCCTATTCCGGATATTTCGCGTTCAGCAGCAAGTAATCCTTTTCCAGGTCTGCTTCGTAAATCTCAGGTGCCCATTTCAGCGGCATCAGGTCGTCAAAGCTCAGGTTGAAATAGACACGGTTTCCTGTGACTGAGAATTTGGTCTTGTTGCCTTCTGCGGTTGAGAGAATTTCAATGTTATGGTTGAGGATCCTGGTGATGTAGCTCAATCGCCGGTTGAGATCCACAGGCCGGTCGGATTTCCGGACTGCAGAGTCGAGCGAAAACCAGTCCGGTTTCAGCACTTTCAGGGAAAGGACCAGATCAAGCATCGCACATTCCGGATCATTCCTGAACTGGAACGAGATGCCGGCTTTCTTTCCCGGATTGAACCTGGTTTCAATGATCTGCGGGGAATCAGGCGGCTGCCTGGCTGTGAATTTGAGCAGCAGTTTGTTGAGAAGACCGTTGCCTAGAAAAGCCTGGAAATCTTTTCTGCCGTTCAGAACCGGTTTCAGGGAACTGGAGATCACAAGCATTCTCTCCCTCAGCTGGGCGGTCTGAATCCGGATTTTACCCAAAGACGGAAGAAGTGCCAATTCAGAAGGGGAGAGTCTGACAGTGGCAAGATACTCTGCAGAATCCACAAAAGTAGCCGAGATCTTCCGGCCGGGGTTTCCGACAGGAATGGAATTGATGGCGTCAATCAGATAGTGCAGATAGCGTCTGGTGTCGTCTTTTTCTTCTGAAAGCAGGCCGTGCAGGCAGGAATTGATGTTAAGATCCACTGCTCCGCTTTCACAGGTCGACAGCTCCCCTATGAATTTCAGTTCAAGCGGCAGCGACTGAATCCTTATCTGCACTTTGAGGACAAACTGATCCCGCCGCAGGCTGACCGAGGGGTCCGAGATCCGCGTACCGTTGAAAATTACAGGCAGCAGAGAATTCAGCCCTGATTCACTGATGCAGATCTGAAAATCTGCCGGATCAAAGGCATGCACAGCTGTGGAAATCAAAAACAATGCGAGCAGCAGACGTCCGGACATGGACATAGTCTATCAATCAACGTTAAATACTGAAAGTTGAATCTTGACTCGCACCCGTGACCAGACTAAATTGTAAGCATGCTTAGGATTCTGAAAACCAATGATGCGGAACTGGTTGAAATAGATCTGGAAAAGATCTGTCCAGAAGTCTGGATCAATCTTGAAGCTCCCAGAACAGAGGAAATGACTTCAGTTTCGCTTAAAACAGGCATCGGATTCGACATACTGAGAGCAGCCCTCGACCCTGAAGAGAGCTCCCGAGTTGAGATTCAGGATAACTGCATACTGGTGATTATCAATACCCCTAAAATAATGGGAAGCGACCGCTATGACACTGTACCGCTCGGGATAATCGTGTCCGAGAATTTCATGATCACTGTCTGCCTGGAAGAAAATGAGCTTCTCAGGGAGTTCCTCAATTCAAAGATCAAGCATTTCTGGACCGATAAAAAAACCAGGTTTCTGTTCCAATTGCTCCTGAAATGCGCCACCATGTTCCTTAAGCTCCTGACCCAGATCAACCGCCGTACTGACGAACTGGAGAGAAATCTTCGCAGATCGATGCGGAACGAAGAAATCTACCAGCTGATGGAACTGGAAAAGAGCTTGACCTATTTCACGGCTTCATTGCGCGGGAATCAGATTGTGACTGAAAAACTGCTCAAGTTGCGGGCTAACGAGCAGTTCACACTGCTGCAGGCCTTTGAAGAGGACGACGAAATCCTGGAAGATGTAGTGGTCGAAAACAGACAGGCTCTGGAGATGGTCCAGATGTATGGGGATGTCCTCTCAGGCATGATGGATGCATTCGCCTCAGTCATCAGCAACAACCTGAATATTGTGATGAAATTTCTGACCATGGTCACGATCTGCATTGCCATTCCTACCATGATTTCAAGCTTCTGGGGAATGAACGTGAATGTTCCCTGGGGTGTCAACACCACTGGACATCCTTTTGGTTTCTGGTTTGTGGCGGGCCTGTCAGGAGTTCTGTTTCTGTTCAGTCTTTATGTTTTCTGGAAAAAAGGGATGTTTAAATAAAAAAAATCCGGGGTTATGCCCGGATCAGTTGAGGAGGAGAGTATACAATTAAGCTTTTGATCAGGCGACGGTAATTTCAAACCCTTCCTTCAGTTCAGGTTCCGATTTCAGTTTCAGTTCATTTCCCAAAGGTTTGCTCGGCAACAGGTTTTTAAGTTCCAGCTCCTTCTGATCTGTATAGAAAGTCTTGTTGAAACTGTTTTCCAGGTTGTTTTGCTCGTTAAGTTCTTCTCTAAGCCATCCATTGAAGCCATTGTGCATGTTTTTTAAAATGCTTTCCAGGAAAAGCTTCTTTTTCTGCTGAAAATAACCGGTATCTTCTGCTGGAATGATGTCGAGCTCCTGTGCTGCGGGTTTCATGTCCAGTCTGATTGTCCTGTCAGCAGTCCGTCCAAGCGAATAGGCCAGAAATTCCTCGCGCAATGGGTTACAGTCAGCATAAACGGCTGTGAAAAGCAGTACCAGTAAAAGGATTCCAAGTGTTTTCATGATTCCCCCAACGGTCTTTCGAATGTTTATCGTCAGTTCAGGCAGAAACTTGAGCGGATTCTGGCGAGGGACAGTGATTTCTGCTATAATAAAAAAAATAATAAAACGGAGGAAAATATGCATCTGCCGGGCGGTATATACTTTGAACCGTGGCTTGTCTGGGTGCTGGTAGGCATCGCCTTCATCATCTTCGAAATGCTTACAATGGCCACCGGTTTCGTGATGCTGTGTTTCGGCGTGGGCGCAGTATTCACAGGACTTCTGGCTTTTCTCGGCGTTTCATTCAAATTCCAGTTGCTGGCCTTTTCTCTGATCACTCTGATTGTGCTGGCTACTTTCAGGGATGTGTATCTCAAGCTGATCTCGAAAAAAACTGATAGTTATGTCAGCAATGTCGGAGGTTTGATCGGAAGGGAAGCCACTGTCACTGAAGATATTGACAACAAGAATGGAATCGGGCGCGCCAGGGTGGGCGGAGAGCTCTGGGCTGCCCGCAGTGAAAATGATTCGATTGTCAAAGCCGGGATGTTGGTGACTGTAAAGCAGGTTGATGGAAACAAAGTCATTGTTGCACTGAAAGAAAGCAAATAAAGGAGGAGTGGATGTTTTTACTGGAAACCAGTTTTGGTTCATTTGTGCTGCTGATTCTGGCCGTGATGGTGATTGTACTTGGATACAAGGGCATTGTGCTGGTCAGGCAGGCGGAAGTGATGATCATTGAAAGACTTGGAAGTTATTACAAAACCCTGGATTCCGGGCTGCATTTCATAATACCCATGATCGACCAGAACAGGCGCATTGTCTGGAGATACGTGGAAAACGACATGCTCACCAGGCGTCAGGTGGTGAGGATCAGGGAAATCGACAGGATCGACCTGCGGGAAGCGGTATACGACTTTCCCAGACAGAACGTGATCACCAGGGATAATGTCGGGATTGAAATCAGCGCGCTTCTCTATTTTCAGATCACAGATCCTAAAAAAGCCGTTTACGAGATCGCCAACCTGCCTGAAGCCATTGAGAAGCTGACCCAGACCACCTTGCGTAATGTGATCGGTGAAATGGACCTTGACCAGACTCTGAGTTCACGCGAAACGATCAACAACAAGCTGCGCCTGATCTTGGACGAAGCCACTGACAAATGGGGCGTCAAGGTGCACAGAGTGGAACTGCAGGACATCAATCCCCCTGACGAGATCAGAGTAGCCATGGAAAAGCAGATGAACGCTGAACGAACCAAGCGTGCCAATATTCTGGAAGCCGAAGGCTTCAAGAGAGCAGCAGTACTGAAAGCGGAAGGTGTCAGGGACGCTACAGTCGCCGAAGCCGAGGGCACAAGGCAGAAGCAGATCCTGGAAGCTGAGGGCAAAAGGCAGCAGCAGATACTGCTCGCTGAAGGGCAGGCCGTGGCAATCAGAAACGTAGCTGATGCCGAGTCCAATGCCATTGATTTCATCAAAAGGGCGATCGGAGATAAAACCAATCCAGTCAGCTATCTGGTGGCAATCAAGTATATCGAAGCTTTTACCAAAATGTGCACAGAAGGCAAGAACAAGACCATTTTCCTGCCATTTGAAGCATCCACGCTTTTATCTTCACTGGGATCGGTAAAAGAGATTTTCAGCTCGATCAATCTTAACCCGGATGTCGCTCCTGCAGCTGCGAAGCTATCCCAGAACCCGTCCATGGAAACAGGAAAGAAATGAAAGTCGAATTTCTGGGACTGAACCGGCAGTACAGGCAGTTGAAGAATCAGTTGGACTGCGCCCTCCAGGCTGTGATGGCCAGGGGGGCTTTCATTCTCGGACCTGAAGTCCAGCGATTTGAACAATCCATGGCCTCTTATCTGGGAGTGAGGGACGCGATCGGCTTGGCTTCAGGTTCGGACGCCCTGCTGCTTAGCCTGATGGCACTCGGCATCAAGCCAGGCGACGAGGTGATCACTACCACTTACAGTTTCTTTGCCACCGCCTCCTGCATTACCAGGCTGGGTGCGAAACCGGTATTCTGCGACATTGACCTTCGGACTTTTAACCTGAATCCGGAAGAAGTGAAGAAGAAGATCACTGGAAGGACAAAAGCTTTGATCCCAGTGCATTTATACGGTAACCCCTGCGACATGGAAGGATTGTCTGAAATTGCCGGATCACATGGACTGGCGATAGTGGAAGACAGCGCGCAGGCGATCGGTGCGGAATACAGGGGACGGAAAATCGGTTCCTTCGGGGTAGCTTCCTGCTTCTCCTTCTATCCTACAAAAAATCTCGGTGCTTACGGAGACGGCGGTTGTGTAGCAGTGAATGACCCTGAACTTTCCGAACGTATCAGGATTCTGAGAGTGCACGGTGCCAAGAAAAAATATTTTCATAAATTCATAGGTCTGAACAGCCGCCTGGACGAGCTTCAGGCCGCAGTCCTCAATGTGAAGCTGCCACAACTTGACAGCTGGAACCAGCGGAGACGGGAAATAGCAATCCGCTACAACAAGTCGTTTAAAGGCATCTTTTCCATCCCTGAATCTGATCCGGACGTCACTCATGTCTATCATATGTATGTGCTCCTCCACCATCAAAGGGACACCATCAGAGAGCGCTTATCCGAGCTTGGAGTTTCCACCATGATTTACTATCCGCAGGCTCTCCACCTGCAGGAGTGCTTCGCGGATCTCGGCTGGAAATCAGGAGATCTGCCCAATTCAGAGCTGGCCTGCAGGGAGAACTTCGCACTTCCGATTTATCCTGAAATGACCGACGAAGAAGTGGATTATGTGATCGAGTCTCTGCTCAAGATCGCTGATGAACTGAAATGATCAAACACCTGCAGCTTGCCCTGACAAATTACTGCAACCTGGATTGCATCATGTGTCCACATACTCTTGAGACAGGAATGAGAGAGAAGCATGAATTTCTGCCGCTTGGAGTTCTTCAAAAAATCCTGGAGTGCGATGTAGGATTCCAGACCATCTATTCATTTTATCTGGGTGAACCACTTGCTCACCCGGATTTTTACCGGATCATGGAACTGCTTTTTTCCAGGAACCTGGAGCAGAGGTTTTTCCAGAACATTGAATTTTATACAAACGGCACCTATCTGAATCCCGACCTTACCAGCCGTCTTTTTT
The DNA here is from genome assembly GCA_028687545.1 of Candidatus Wallbacteria bacterium. Taxonomy (NCBI): domain Bacteria; phylum Candidatus Walliibacteriota; species Candidatus Wallbacteria bacterium. The sequence continues at coordinate 101,989 of JAQTZZ010000007.1, read as the reverse complement.
CGCTGCTAAACTGCCACAGGGAGCAGGGGAGGATCGGCAGAATCTATTTTTCCCTCGACGCTGTTACTGAGGAAACCTATCATTGCATCAGACGAAATGGGGAGCTGAAAAAAGTGGAAGAGAATGTCCTCAATTTTCTTTCGCAAAGAAAGAAATCGGGACTTGACTATCCGAAAGTCAGCCTCTGTTTTCTTGTAATGCCGGAAAATCACGAAGAAACCCGGAAATTTGCAGTCACCTGGCAATCCAGGCTTGCCGAATTCGGGGATGCTGGTCTGATCAGCACTTTAAACAATGAAGAATTTTCCGCTCTGGGGAAAATGGGTGATAATGTATTTATCAGGCCTCTGAGGTCTTACAAAGGCGATCAGGAGGAAATGGACAGGCTTTTCCTGTCCGTTTCAGCTGAGCTGGGGATTTCGGCGATTTCCACCAGGGAGGAGCGGGAGCTGGACAATAGTGTAGGCATGCGATCCGGGGGCAGGAACAATCCCTGTGCGCATCCTTTCACGTCTCCACTGATCGATGCAGACGGCACCCTGTTGCCCTGCTGTCAGGACAACAGGCGTGAACTCAGCCTGGGCAGCCTGCATCACGAGAATTTCCGGGAAATCTGGTGGGGGGAGAAAGCTTATCGTCTGCGAAAGGCGCATCTGAACCGGGATTTAAGTGAATTTGAATGCTGCAGGAACTGCAGTGCCTCCACACCGCTTAAAGATGACGACTGGAACGAACAGGATCTGGAATGACAAAAAAGCGAATTCTATTTATTTCTACGATCATGCCTGGAGAACCGACCGGAGGTTCGCGCCGGACCTGGCAGCTGCTGGATTTTTTCCGTAAAATCGGGGAAGTCACCTACTTTTTCTATGATAAGGAGTTGCGCTGTTTTACAAACCGCGAGCAGAACTTCCCGGTCTCAATTTCCACTTTCAACCTCTGGCCATTCTCTTTGCGGAAATATTACTCTCCTGAACTGATGGAATTCATCCATTCCAGGGAAGCGGATTTCGAAATCCTGGCAGTTGATCATTCCCATCTTCTGTATCTGTTTCAGGGAGTGAAAATCATGAAAGTGGCTGATTTCCAGAACTGCGAGGAGCTGCTGTTAATGGAGCAGGCCAGGCAAACGAAAAATCCCCTCTTTTTCCTGGAGAGCATGCTTTTCAGGAAATATCTGAAAAAATTTGTGCAGCTGGCTGATCTGATCTTCACTCCTTCCCTCGTAGAGCTGGAGCTGATTTCAAAGGATCATCCCCGCGTGGCATATCTTCCGCACTCATACAGCAACCGCATCAGACCTGAGCGGGTTGGGGAGCGGATGCTGATCCTGTTTGGAAATTACGGATATTTCGCGACATTTTCCGGCAGCATGGAACTGCTGAATGTATACAAAAAAGCCCGGAAAACACGGAATCTTCCGGATCTGTATATCATAGGCAACAAAGCTTCCAGATTGTTCAAAACAGAAGCTAATATCAGAGTCAAGGACATGATCATCTATCTGGACGATCTGCTGGGAGTTTCAGATATTTTTCTGATCCCTGTCGGGTACGGTGCCGGGTCCAGGGTGAAACTGATCGACTCGCTGGCTGCAGGCCTTCCATTCATCAGCACTGAAAAGGGTGTTGAAGGTTATCACGCGTCAGTGCGGGAATGCGGGATAGTGGTGCAGCGGATTTCCGATTTTCCCGGAGCTGTCGAAGTGCTGACAGAAGAGAAATACAGACTCTGCAAGGAAGCGATCCTGAAAGTCAGGGAGCAATACAGCTACAAATTCGTGTTCGAAAATTATTTTCTGAAAGCATTCGGGAAGGATGCACTCTGAATGGTTCCGCATTTCATTGATTACCGGAGCTGCTGCCTGAATCTTGAACTTTCCAGCTACTGCAATCTTAAATGCGGATTCTGCTCCCAGTTCAACAACACATTATCTGACAAAGGATTTCTGTCTTTCGAACTTTTCCGGAAAATCATTGACGAGATTTCCGGAAAAGGAGTGACCTTGAAAAGCCTCAACCCTTTCTTCAGGGGAGAGTCTCTTCTGCACCCTGATTTTGTGCGGATGATGGATTACATCTATGATCTCTCAAAAAAGATCCCTGTTTGCGAGTATCTTGTCCTGCATACCAATGCCTTGCTGCTGGACCTGGAAAAACCCGAAGCTATCCTGAAACTTTGCGATCAAAACCGGTTGATTCATCCCGGCAACCTGTTTCTTTCGATTGACGCTGCCTCAGCAATTACTTACAGCAAAGTCCGCGGCGGAGATTTCAATCAACTGCTGCTGAACATCAGTGAATTTCTGGAAATGAGAAAAAAGCGCAAGCAGTGGGGTCCGAACGTCATCTTTCAATTCATCGTAATGGAAGAAAATTATCGGGAAGCCGCGGAATTTTACGAGCTCTGCAGGAACCTCTGCAGGCTGCACAGCCATAAGGAACTGGCAGCTGTGGGTTCTAGAGGCAACCAGCCTTTTGAAGTGAAGGGCGACATTGTTTACTACAGGATGAAGGAAACGGATGCCTGCGGGCAGCGGAAGATGGAAGAACTGTATCTGAAAACATTAGACAAGCTCGGGATTGAAACATTGGTTATTTTGAATGATCATTCTTCATCGGCAAGGCCCGGAAATAGGTCTGCCCGTTAAGCTCGTCCCTGCCGACCAGGCCTTTGTTTTCCAGCCTGGCAAGCAGACGCTCCATCTCTCCGGCGCTGCAGCTGAAGGCGGCGGCCAGTGCTTCCAGAGTCTCAGGCCTCCTGGAGAGGGAGTTGAGCAGATTTTTTTCGTCAGGACTCGTTTTACCAGGTGCTTCAGGATCTGCTCCCCTGCTGATCACTGTGCCATTGAGCCGCTGCGCGAATTCGGCGAGCTTTTCCCGGCTGAGAGACCTGGCGCTCTGATATGCAGGAGGCCTGTCCACTGAATTGATCTGGATCTGGTCTGTGCGGATATCTTTCAAAGCTCTGGTGAGGTCTCTGATGTCTTCTTCAGTGTCGTTCACTCCTTCGCAGAGGAGTATTTCCAGCCAGAGCTTACCTTTAAAGGCATGTGAGAATTCGGCAAGCCCGCGGATGATCTCCTGCAGGGAAAGCTTGGGATGCGGCCGGTTTACCAGGTTGAAGGTATAGAGACCGGCCGAGTCGAGCGAAGGAAGAACCATGTCGAAATTCAGAAGACTTTTCTGCACTTCAGGCATGAAAAGCAGAGAGCTGTTCGTAATCATTACGAGCGGCTTGTCCGTGATTTTTCTGATCTCTTCAGCCAGGTATTCCATGTCCAGAAACAATGTCGGCTCGCCGCTTCCGGAAAAGGTCACGACATCCGGCTGATGGACTTTGACCGCTTCGGCGATTTCAGCGAGCACGATTTCAGGATCCATGAAATTTTCGCGCTTGATGGTTTTTATCCTGGTCGGCCCGCATTCGCAGTAAATGCAGTCGAAACTGCAGATTTTATCCGGGAAAAGGTCTATGCCCAGGGATCTGCCAAGTCTGCGTGACAATACAGGGCCGAAAGTGCATTTTTTCACGAATTTCCCTTTATCAGGAGTATTTAAAAATTCTCTTCATTTCTCTTTTTTCTCCTTCAACAGGTCTGAAGACAGCAGTCTGAACCCTTTTTCACAGTCTCTGATCAGCAGACAGTCTCCTTCTGGTACGCATTCGCTACTGCCAAATCCAAGAAAGAAATTCATTTTTTCAGTTCTGCAGTAGAAAATGTAATGTCTGCACTTCGAAAAGTCCAGGAAATCATAGTCAAAGCAGTAAATCCGCAATCTGGACAATGGCAGATAGCTTTTTCCGCTGCTGCAGACCGTGATCTCTGCAGGCTGGATGAGATACTTCGCATGATCCGGGAAAACAACATCCGGGCTTGATTTGAAATCGATTCCCAGCATGAAATCATGCAGCAGAGCCTGGTGAAAGATTTCCGCATTGCTCCAGTTTAGACAAAGCCCGGACAGCAACGAAAATATTTTCTGCAGAGGGATGCCGTAATAATTCAATCCGCTTTTTTTCCAGCAGGAATTGACTTCAGAGAGGAAATCAGTGAATCCGCCGTGAAATTTAGATACTGCTGACAGGAAAGTGGGAAAACGCTCGGAATTGCAGATCAGTTCAGTCAGACGGGCAAATTCTTCGAGCAGGCTGATTTCCGAGCGACTGAAACCTGGGGTTCTGATTACCTGGTAAGGGGGATGCGGATTAAAATGCAGATCAAGATTTTCCGCTTCCAGATAGAGTGGAGAGCCTTTCAGGACTTTCAACCTGCCAATCTGCAGTGTTTCGGGATTCAACAGAGCGATCCTGTCTATTGTGCTCAGGAAGCTCTGGAAATCATCACCTGGCAGACCGGAAATCAAGTCCAGATGCAGATGCAGCCCGGAGTTTCCGGAAAGGGATTTAACGGCTGCCACGATTTTCTCGGTCCGATCCGCTCGGTTGCACAGGCGCAGAGCTACCGGATTAGTGGTCTGGATTCCGATTTCAAACTGGAACAGTCCTGATGGAACTGTGCTCAGAAATTCATAGTCAGTCTCTTCAAAAAGTCCGGCATCAATTTCGAACTGATAGCGCTTGTCCGGAGGGCTGTTTTTGACTATGTATTCCCAGATCGGATGGTAATGGCTGCGGTCCAGGTTGAATGTGCGGTCCACGAATCTCAACATCTGGAATTGGGAAGCGAAAAAGGCGTCCAGATCGGCTCTGACACGTGACTGCGAAAAATAACGGACCTTGCGGGTAATCGAGCTCAGGCAATAGCTGCAGGAAAAAGGGCAGCCGCGCGAGCTTTCATAATGCAGAAATTTCTTGTCATTGGCATGCAGGCCAAGCTGCAGGGGAGAGGGAATGGAATCCAGATCCTCCATCGATTCCCTCTCAGGGTTGGTGATGATGCATTCTGAATAGCGGAAAATCAAACCATTGATTCCTGAAAACGAAGCATTTTTTTTTGAGAATGAGGCCAGTAATTCAGAAAAAGCATTTTCGCCTTCTCCGCGGATCAGAAAGTCAAAAGAGCGGTTGGTTTCCAGAAATTCTTTACTGTTGAAAGAGACTTCAGGTCCGCCGGCCAGGAGTTTGATTTCAGGCTCAGAGATTTTAAGGTAATCTGCGATCTTGATCGTGTGCTCGATGTTCCAGAGATACACTGAAAAACCGACCAGATCAGGTTCCTGGCTTAGGATTGCACAGGCAATCTCCTCAGAGGTCTGACCGAGATGAAATTCCATTCTCAGGCAGATTGCTTCCGGGAAATTGCGTTTTGCGATCCCTTCCAGGTAGAGCAGGGCCAGGGAACTCTGGGTATAGCGTGAATTCACCGTGACCAGTACGATTTTCATGTTTGTATTTTATCATATAGTTGTTTGCGGTGAAACAATGCTGTCCAGGTGTCTCCATTTATTGCAGTATATATTGTTCGCTGTCCTGAATCTGATAGGTTTTTCCGCATTCTGCAAAGTCGCCGTTGCCGAGCCAGCCTTTTTTGGCTCTGAAGAGCTTGAACCAGATCCTGATCTTCATGTCTCTGGTGAGGCATGTGAGTTCCAGGCTGCGGCTGAAAGTGATGAGATATTTATCCATTTTGACAGGATTGGCATCTTGATTGAAGATTTCAGTGCCGATTTTCTTTTTCGTCACTCCCAATGCAGCCGGAAAACTGGTGCCTGCTTTCAGAAGAGCGGTGTAAGTAGTATCTGTTGAAAAGCACTTGACTTCAGTTTTGGTGATTTCCTGGAGCATTTCCCTGCTGATTTCATCGCCGATCCGGTATTCATATTCCGGATCAGGATAGCCGTAGCCCGGGAAGAGGGTGTCTGGTGTGAAATCCTCATCTTTGTCGATTGACTGTGCTTTATTAGATTCGATAATCCTGTCTGCGACGAGATTCAATGCTTCTCTCAATTCAGGAGCCTGCACGACAGTTTCCTGATACAGTTTGTTAAATCCCCTGAAAGATGACTGGTCATTCTGCGAGAGTTGGGAGATAATCCCTCCTGCGATCTGATCCGCAGTTTTACAAGCGCTGTCATAGGCCTGCTCAGAGCCGTTTTTAGCCTGCCAGTACTCCGAGATCAGCCTGTTCAGAGCCCGGTCCGGCATTTCCAAAGCGGCAGCCTGAAACGCCAGTACCCCTGTCAACAGCAATAAAGCGATTGTCTTTTTCATACTTCCTCCACTGATACTTCTTGAGGCAATTATTGGAGGAAGCCCGCGCTTAATCCAGTTACAAAAAGCTGCAGAAATGGAAAAGGAGGTTTTCACCGCCTTGGACGTCAGAATATATACAGCGCTATTCCATGAAATATTGAGCGTCGTCCTGGATCTGGTAGGTCTTGCCGCATTCTTCCCACTGGCCCAGACTTCCAAACCAGCCCTTCTTGGCCCTGAAAAGCTTGGACCAGACTTTGACCTTGAGGACCCTGGTTTTGCAAGTGATCTGAATGCTTTTAGTGAAGGTCACGGCATACCTGTCCATTCTCTCCTGACCGTTATCAACGCTCACAGTTTCGGAACCGACTTTCTGTACACGCATATAATCAGCAGGGTTGAATTCAACGCCTTCGCGAACCAGCACAGTATAGCTCAGGCCGATGGAAAAACATTTGACTGTTGACTTGATTACTTCCTGGAGTATCTCCCTGTTCTGCTCGCTTCCGATTTTGTAGCTGTATGCCGGATCAGGATATCCATAGCCTGGAAATACCGTGTCAGGGGTGAAATCCTCATTGTCTTTGCCTGCAGTGGCTTTGCTTGATTTTCTGTATTCAACGACCCTGTCAGCTACCAGATTGAGAGCTTCCCGCAGTTCAGGAGCGCTGGCAGTTGTATTCTTGTAATAACTCACGAATTCCTGGAACAGGGACGCATCATTCAGGTCCAGCCTGGCTGTAATGTTACCAGCAATCAGATCAGCTGCAGCGCAAGCTTTATCATAAGCTTGCTCGCAACCGTTCTTGGCCTGCCAGTAATTCTCTATCAGATTGTTGAAGTTTTCGAGTCCGCCGGCTGTGGCCTGGCTGAAAGTGAGAGTTACTAAGAATCCAATGATCAAGATACCTTTTTTCACGAAATCCCCCGGATCCACTTTTTCATATTATGTTCTCTATACTTTTCATAACTTTATCCGGATTCCGAGGATTGTCAAGGGGAAACAGTGTGAAAGAGTGTGAAAAGCCTGCGGCATTTCGCGGCATGATGATCTCTAACGCTTCATTAAAGCGTAAGAGCTCAATAAAAAAAGCCTCCCGTCTGGGAGGCTTTTGGTATGTCTGATAAGGGAATTAATGCTGTGTCGGTGGATTCGGGGTCGGATTCGGGGCAACCGGAATTTCCGTATTGAGCGGGGTGTTGGAGCCCGGTACTTCGACCACAGGCAGTCCGCTCTCTTCGTCGAAAATCTGATAGGTCTTGCCACATTCGATCCAGTCGCCGTGGCTCATGCCCCACCAGGTCTTTTCTGCTTTGTAGAGCTTAAAAAAGGTCTTCACATTCTGGTATTTTATAGTGCAGAGTGTTTTGATGGTGTCTTTGACAGTGATTTCGCACATCACGACTTCCTTGATGCTGCCACCGATGTTGACAGTTTCTCTGGGACCGATTTCCTTTACGTCAGCGCTGCCGCCGAATTGGGCTGAAGCTCCGACTTCGATCTGCATGGAAAATTTTTTCCCTGCTTCCAGGGTGCGTTCGATCCTCTTCCAGTAGACTGAAAGCACTTCAGTAGAGGCTTCCTCACCTCTGCGATAGACAAAGTTCGGGTCTGCGTAGCCGTATCCCGGGAAATAGCTGTCTGGCGTAAGATCTCTGGCTTTCTTGTACTCTATCACCTGGTCTGCGATCAGATTCAGGGGGGCAGTGAATTCAGGTGCTTTGCGGATGTCGGACCTGTTGTACAATTTCACGAAATTGTAATAAGGAAGCGCATCATCTTTCTCCAAAGCTGTGATGATCTCATTTGCGATCAGGTCAGCTTCTGCTTTAACCTTATCCATTGCAGTGAGATTCAATTCCGGATTCTTGCTGATCAGATCAACGGCTTTCCAGTAATCATTAACCATGCTGAACACTCGCCGTTCCATGTCACTGGTCGTGGCGGCATTGACTGCGAAAAGAAGCGCGAGAAACAACCCCAGTACTGCGATCTTCTTCATCTACTTTACTCCTCCTCCTGTTGATTCTGCTTTAATTTTACCCGGAAATACATGCTTTGGCAACCGAATTATTAAAATTCCGGGCGGCAGTCCGCGGCAAATTAAAAACCCCTCGGATGAGGGGTTTTTTCTGTTGCCGGTATTCCGAATTACTTGGGTGTTACGTTTCCGGGAATTTCGACTACAGGCAGTCCGCTTGGTTCTTCGAAACTGTCGTAAGTCTTGCCGCATTCCGTCCAGACGCTTGAACCCTTGGGCTGCTTATAGAGCTTAACCCAAGTCTTGACCTGCTGATATTTCACGGTTTCTTCGAATGTTGTGGATTCCTTGGAAGTGATCTCGTACTCTTTCACCCACTTGAAGGTTCCGCCGACATCGATTTTGAATGCATCGCCGATTCCTGCAATGCTCAAGCCAGCGCTCAGGTGCACTTCAGCTCCGACTTCCAGAAGAACACGGGTTTTGCTGCCGGTTTCCAATGTCTTGGTTATCTTTCTCCAGTTGACTGAGAGAATTTCGCTGTTGATCTCTTCGCCCTTCTTGTAGTTGAAAGCCGGGTCCGCATAGCCGTAACCTGGATAGTAATCAGCTCTGGCACTGACAGTACCGGGAACTTCGACTACCTGAAGTCCGCTTTCTTCATCCTGCATCTCATAGGTCTTACCGCAGATTGACCAGTCGCCATGTCCGCCCCACCAGGATTTTTCGGCTTTATAAAGGTTGAAAAACACTTTGACTTTCTGGAACTTGATTGTGCAGATGGTGTGGATGGTTTCTTTAACCGTGATTTCGCACTGCACTACTTCCTTGATATGTCCGTCGACATTCATGCTGATGGGAGTTCCGGTCTGTACTACATCCGCGCTGCCGCCGAACGAAGCAGCTGCGCCGACTTCGAGCTGGAGTGAGAATTTTTTGCCTTTTTCCAGGATCCTGTCGATCTTCTTCCAGTATACAGAGAGGACTTCCCTGGAGAGTTCTTCACCCTTGCGATAGACAAATCCAGGCTCAGCATAGCCGAAACCCGGGAAATAAGTGTCAGGGGTGTAATCCCTGGCAATCTGGTATTCGTAAATTTTGCCGGCGATCAGATTCAGGGGTTCCCTCATTTCCGGGGCTTTATGAATCTCAGGCTGGTTATAAATGGCTACAAATTCCTTGTAAAGCGTGAAATCTTTCGCTTCCATGCCGGCGATGATCTCTTCGGCGATCACTGTGGCTTCGGCTTCCACAGCGTTCAGGGCGGTGTCGGCTTTGTCGGCCTGGCCGTTGTAAACGGCGTCGACCGCATTCCAGTATTGATGCACCATATTGAAAACCCGCAAATCCATGTCGGATGCAAATGCTGGAACCGAGAGAACCACTAACATCAGGACCATCAGACCTACAACTCTACTCATTTCTACTTCCTCCTAAATTCTTCCCTTATTCCTAGGGTTCTTATCATTATTATAACGATATGAAGCACTTAATCCAGTTACAATTTTGTTACAATTTTATTACCGCGGGAGTTGCGAAGGCACTAAGCGATCAGGATAGTCGAATTATTAGTGAAATAAGAACAACAATCTGACCTGTTCTCAATACCATATGGAGATGAAAGTCTGATTGCTCCGAATGCGGTTTAAGAGGCAGATTTTTCTATAGCTATATTAATAAATGTTTCTGCAGTAAGCAGAGGAACGCAGCGGCTGACGTTCAGGTCTGCGGCAAGTTTAACATCTTCGGCATAGCCTCTTTCGATCAGTTCACGGCCGGAGGCACATGCCGCCAACAGGGCACACAAGTTGATTTCGGCTGCGAGGTAAGCTGATTCGGCGGCCAGCGCTTCGGGCGACCTGGAACCTGGAAGGCCATGAATAATCGCACCTGCCCCGATCCGATCCTCAAATGCGAATCGCACTGCTCCGTCAGGCCATTGTTCGGCTGCCGCGATCACGGAAACAGGATTTCCCGCAGCTGCAGCGTATTTTGCAACTGCACCAGCGTTCCGCAGGCACCCTGCCAGAATTACCGGTGCAGTGCAGGCAAGGGAAATGGTGGAACCATTGGGTGACGGCAAAACAAGTCGTGTCCCAGGTTCGATTTTCAATAATGACTCCGGGGAGAGTGACAGATTCCCAGATCCACGATTTCCAGCCAGAACAGCCTGTTTGTTTTTCGCAGATCCTCCTGCCCGCGAGTCTTTATATTGAAAAGGCAAAATAAAAGCACCCCTTGAACAGGCGATTTCCACGCAAGTGGAAAAGGAAAGCACATCGACAATCACAGCCACATGTCCATGATTAGCGACATTCAGGACACCATTCAGCCCCCAGTCGAAACGCACATCAAATGTATTCTGGGAAGTAAACATTCCTTATTCCCTTGTTCATGCTCAACTGATAATCAACAATCTACATTGTTATCCATTACAACTCAATCTCAGATTTTTCCTCATATCTGCAGGATTTACTGTATAATTAGATTATGGGCCTTGAAAAAGCAATGCTAAATGGCGAAAAAACAGGCTGGCCTGATTTCGGAATTACAGTCAAAGAAGCAGGAACCCTAAGAAATATAAGGTTTGACCGGAACGAGCAGGCCATGCTGGACGATATTTCACAGATTCTGAAAAATATCTATCAGACACGGCTTCTGGGAATCAGGCTTGTGGGTTCGAGGGCAAGAGGAACTCATCAGCCTTTGTCAGACTGGGATTTCCTGGTGCTCCTGGATCAATGTGATTACTCAGTGGAAGTGCCGAAGCTGACGGATTTATGCTATGAAATGACACTGAAACACGGATTAGGTGCATTCAGCTTCAGCCCGCTTTCCAAAGAGCAATTCCTGGGTCTGGACAAAAAATACCCGAACATCTGCGAGGAATTCCGGCGGGATGCGATCATTATTTAGACGCCTGCATTCAATCGCGAATTTTGGAACTAGGTGAGTTGAGAAAGTCCATGCACTCAGCAGAACGAAGCAAGAATAATCTTTCACATTTTTTCCCTGCCTGAAAACAGCAGGTAGAGGAAGAACGGGCCGCCCAGCAGGGCAGTGATGATTCCCACCGGAATTTCGTTATTAGTCATCATGGTCCGGCCGAGAGTATCGCAGAATGTCAGGAAAAAGCCGCCGAAGAAGATCGTCACAAAGGCAAGAGTCAAATGGGCTGAGCCCGTCATCCTGCGTACCATGTGCGGCACCATCAGGCCCACGAATCCGATCGGGCCGCAGACAGCCACTACTGCTCCAACTGAGACTGAAGTCAGGAAGAAGAACTGCAGCTGGATTTTCTTCACTTCCACTCCTTTACTCAGGGCCATCTCTTCTCCGAAGAGTAGGATGTCCAGCTCGCGGTAATAATAGAAAATCAAAAAAATGATCAGCAGAAACCAGGGCAGGAGTCGCAGAATGGGTGAGAAGTCCACTGAATCAAGGCTGCCCATGGTCCAGCGCAGGATCTGATAGGCTTGCGAGAGGTCGCCCAGATACTGTAAAAACATCAGCATGCTGCCGGCAAAAAAATTAAAGGCAATCCCGGACAGCAGCAGGACATACATTCTGTCGCTTCTCTTCAAGAGGCTCAGCCCATAAATAAAAAAGATGGAAATGAGCGCACCCAGGAAAGCTCCCAGGAAAACCGCAGAGACTCCGAACAGGGAAAAATTGAGTCCCAGCTTGATCATCAAGGCTGCACCTAGCGAAGCGCCGGATGCCACTCCAAGTGTATAGGGTGAGGCCAGGGGATTGTTGAAGAGGGTCTGGAAGCAGAGGCCCGAGAGCGAAAGGATCGCTCCGCTCGCAAAGGCGAGCAGCACTCTGGACAGGCGGAGGTTGATGAATATGTCGCGCTGATAGTCATCGTGGAAATCGAGTCTCGGGCCGATCATGGAACAGCAGAGAGACAGGATGAGAAGCAGCAGGGAAAAGACAATCAGTTTTGGCTTCAAATCAGGCGTCACCTGTCACGATGTGTTTGCGGCCGCCATGTTCCAGCATCGTGAATCTAGCGTTGTAGATATTGCTGAAGATTTCGGCGGTGAAGAATGACGCAGGTTCGTAGTAAAGCACCCGTCCGTTCCGCAGGGCCAGGATTTTATCTGAATGACGGACGATCTGCTGCAGATTATGGGAAACCAGCAGAGCTGTCAGCTGCCTCTCTTTCCGGATTTTTTCCAGCAGATTGAAAAAATCCGCTTCAGCTTTAGGGTCCAGATTGGATGTCGGTTCATCACACAGCCAGACCGGTGCATTCTGAACTACAGCTGAGCACAGCATTACCCGCTGCCGTTCGCCGCCGCTTAAAAGTCTGAGATTTTTTTCGAGAAATCCTGTGACTGAGCAGAGTTCGGCTGCCTCCTCGATTTTCCGGGCGGAAGAATTGCGGTTTTCATCATAAGCGTACCTGGAATGGTAGAGGAAATCCTGAACTCTGACGTCAAAATCTACCGAAAAAGACTGGGGAATATAAGCGAAATGCCTGGCTATCACTCTGCGGCTGAGGGTATCAATTTCTCGGCCGCAGATCGAAATGCTGCCGCCAGTTTCTTTATTATGGAACAGAATTGCCTTCAAAAGTGTGGTCTTTCCGGCTCCGTTTTCCCCAACTATGCCTACAATTTCGCCTGGTCCAGCCTGGAAGCTGATTCCAGAGAGGATGCCTGCAAAAGAAAGATCACTGACCTGCAGCATTCGATTCCAGGATTTTCTGGAGTTTTTTCATGGTGGTGAGAAGCCGCGGGCCTGGTATGAAAACTTCTTCCCCGTGCAGCACATCCACCTGGAAAGAATGCTTCAATTTAAGGGATTTCCAGGGGGCGCAGAGCGCCGCTGTTTCCTGATCGCTCAGGTTGTTCTTCTCACTGAGTATAATAATCCGTTCAGGTGAGGATTTCAGGATCTGTTCCACTGAAACTTTAGGATACTCGATATTCCCTTCGTAGGCGTTGATGTAACCAAGCCGGCTAAGCAATTCACCCAGGAAGCAGTCAGGGCCTGCCAGATAGATATCCTTGAGTTCGCCCGGCAGATTCCCTATCACCAGCAGAACCTTGCTGCTGCTTCTGGACTTCACTGCCAGCTCACGGATCTCGTTTTTCATTTCCAGCAGTTTTAGTTCAGCCTGCTCCCTGCGGTCAAGCAGGCGGCCCAGCTTGAGAACTGACTTGAAGATGTCGTCAATATTATCCTGCTTGATCTCGAAATAATTAAGACCCAGGCGGCTGAATTTTTCCTGTGCGTCATGAATCGCAGGAATGCCGATCACCAGGTCAGGTTTGAGCAGCATGATGCGCTCATAATTGATTCCCTGATAGCCGCCGATTTTAGGAAGCTTAAGAGCGCGCTCCGGATAGACGCAATGGGTGGTGACGCCAACCAGGCAGTCTTCGGCCCCGATGAAGGCGATCGTTTCAGTGATGCTGGGAGCCAGTGAAACCACCCTGGGTGACGCGGACAGGAATAGTGTGGTGAGAATCAGGAACAGCAGTGGAATTTTCATGGGGCCCCCGGTTTGTTGATGACAAAATCATAATGGCAGCAGTATTTTCTGTCAAGGTGAAAGGCAAAACACCTTTCAACCCCTTGAAAATAACTGAAAATATGATAAAATAGCAGAGTGAAAATTTGGAGGTAGTATGCCTAGAGGCAGACAAGCAGATAAGAAGAATAATAAGCAGGAATCAATAGAAGCTACGCTATGGCAGTCCGCTGATAAAATGCGGAAAAACATGGATGCTGCCGAATACAAGCATGTCGTGCTGGGGCTCATATTCCTGAAATACATATCCGATGCCTTCGAGGTTCTGCATTCCAGGCTTGTTGAGGGGAAAGGCGACTATGAAGGCTCTGATCCTGAGGATGCGAACGAATACACTGCTGAGAAGGTTTTCTTTGTGCCTCCTGCAGCACGCTGGAAGCAGATCCTGGATAATGCAAAGAAGACAGAGATCATTCTGGCTAACGGGAAAAAGGTGGTCATCGGCGGATATGTTGATGAAGCCATGGAAGCCATTGAACATCAGAACCCTTCGCTCAAAGGAGTTCTACCCAAGGTATACGCACGTCCCAACCTTGACCGAGCAAGCCTGGGTGGCCTGATCGACCTGATTGGCACAATTGCGCTGGGCACTGAAGAAGCCAAAAGCAAAGATGTGCTTGGACAGGTGTATGAATATTTCCTGGGTCAATTCGCGCTAGCAGAGGGAAAAAAAGGCGGTCAGTTCTACACTCCCAGAAGCGTTGTCAAGCTGCTGGTGGAGATGTTGGAGCCTTATGAAGGCCGGGTGTTCGATCCCTGCTGCGGATCTGGTGGAATGTTCATCCAGAGCGAGAAGTTCATCAAAGCCCATCAGGATCATTACCGGCAAGGCAGCTCAGCTGTTTCACTCAACCCGCTGGATCGCATTTCAATTTACGGGCAGGAGTCCAACCAGACCACATGGAGACTTGCCAAAATGAACCTGGCTATCCGGGGAATCGACAGCTCAAACATCAAGTGGAACAATGAAGGCTCTTTCATGAACAACGCGCACAAGGACCTGAAAGCAGACTTCATCATAGCCAATCCGCCGTTCAATGACTCAGACTGGTCCGGAGAGCTCCTGAAAGACGACGCCCGCTGGAAATACGGCATCCCTCCAGCAGGAAACGCCAATTACGCCTGGATTCAGCACTTCATCTATCACATGTCACAGAATGGCAGGGCCGGTTTTGTGCTGGCCAAGGGCTCTCTCACTTCCAAAACCAACAGTGAAGGCGAAATCCGCAAAGCTATTATCGAGGCTGGCCTTCTGGATTGCATAGTCAATCTTCCGGCAAAGCTGTTCCTGAACACTCAGATCCCGGCCTGCCTCTGGTTCCTGTCCCGCAAAAAGGAAAACCGCAAGAATAACGTTCTGTTCATAGACGCTAGAAATCTCGGATATCTGATCAACCGCAGGACAAAGGATTTCACGGATGAAGATATTAACAAAGTAACCAGTACTTATCACAACTGGATCAATGGAAAAAAAGCATACGAAGACATCCCAGGATTCTGCAAATCAATAACCCTCGCTGAAATCCAGGAAAAGGATTTTGTGCTCACTCCTGGCCGCTTTATCGGCCTGCCAGAAGATGAGGACGATTTTGATTTTGTGGAAAGGTTCGGGAAACTGAAGGCTGAACTTGAAGAGCAGATGAAGGAAGAGACAAGGCTGAATGATCTGATTCGTGAGAATCTGGCGAAATTGGAGATCAAGGATTGAAAATCCATAAATTACACGATCGCAAAACAAACCGTCTCCCAGGCTATGATTATTCAACACCTGGCGCGTATTTTGTAACTGTATGTGTTCATAACAGGGAAAATGCATTCGGGAAAATAATCTCAGGAAACGATCACGGCCGTTCCGTACAGGCGAATGAATCCGGAAAAATCGTTGAACAGCAATGGAAATGGTTGTTTAAACAATTTGATCATATCGAAATTGACGAATACGTAATAATGCCGGATCATTTTCATGGAATTATCCATATTGTCATGAACGCAAATGATCCCGTAGGGAAATGCGTAGATAATCCCATTCCCGTAGGGAACGGTCGCGACCGTTCCCTACGAATAAAACCGATACCGCAATTGATCGGTGCATTCAAGACAACAACATCAAAATTAATTCATCAAGCCGGTTTTACGAATTTTCAATGGCAGAAATCCTATTATGACCACATTGTCCGCGATGACGCGGAATTGAACCGCATCCGTGATTATATAATCAATAATCCGATGAATTGGGAACAGGACAGCGGAAACATGCGGGATGAAATAAATGAGGAATGATAATAATCCCGTGAAAAACAATAAGGAACCTGTATTCAGCCAACACCCTATTGGCCAATTAGGGCAACAACCTATTGCCCTAATTGCACAAATTGCCTTATCAGCAGATTGTGGAGTCAGTAACTCCCAATTGAGTGGTGTACTGAAGATCGAAAAACAGAAGAATAAATGAGAGAGGTTCAGGGATGAGTGAGTGGAAGGAATGCAAGTTGGGGGATGTGGCAGAGCTTATCAATGGCTTTGCCTTTAAATCGGAAGATTTTTCTGATAGAGGAATACCTGTTATAAAAATCAAGAATGTTGCAACTGGGAAGCTAGTAGTTGATGATATTCAATTTTATCCTTTTGAAGTAAGCAACAAGTTAAAGCAATTTATTTTGGGTAAACATGACATTTTAATTGCAATGACTGGCTCTCATATTCACCAGCCATCTTCAATGGTTGGAAAAGTAACCCGATATGACAAACCATTTCCAGCTTTACTTAATCAGCGAGTAGGAAAAATTTTCTCTAAAAATTCTCAAGTGTTGGATGAAGATTTTCTTTACTACTTGTTAAAGCAAGATGATGTGACCTTTGATTTGGCTTTAAACGCTGGTGGTAGCGCTAATCAAGCAAATATCTCATCTGAACAAATTAGAAATCTACCAGTTTATCTTCCACCTATATCAGAACAGCGCGCTATTGCCAGTGTGCTTTCCAGCCTTGACGACAAGATCGACCTTCTGCACAGGCAGAACAAAATACTGGAAGGAATGGCTGAGGCGCTGTGGAGGAAGATGTTTGTGGAGGAGGCTGCTCCGGGGTGGAAGAAGGGGAAACTGGGTGATGAAATGAATATTACAATGGGTCAATCACCTTCGGGCTCTTCTTACAATGAAAACGGTAATGGAATTGTTTTTTTTCAGGGCCGTGCTGAATTTGACTTTAGATACCCACAAACAAGATTATACTGCACTGAACCAAAACGATACGCCAAGAAATTTGATACATTAGTAAGTGTCCGTGCTCCTGTAGGTGATATTAACATGGCGGCTGAAGACTGCTGCATTGGTCGAGGACTTGCCTCTGTCAGGCATAAAAAAGAGTTTATTTCTTATACTTTTTATAAAATACGCTCTTTAAAACACGAGTTCGATACCTTCGAACAGCAAGGAACTGTCTTTGGCTCTATTGGGAAGGATGAGTTTAACGGAATTGATACAGCTATCCCGGAGGAAAACTTTATACATGATTTTGAGAAATTCGCAGGCCCAATCGATTCAAAAATATTTTCCAATTCGATACAGATCCTTTCCTTGTCTACCATGAGAGATAAACTACTGCTGAAATTGATGAACGGTGAGATGAGAGTAAAAAATACAAAAAAAGATAAAGGGTGGTAGTTCAGAAGTTATGCAAAATGGTTTCTCAGAGATCAATTCAAGTGTATTACATGAAAGTGACGATACAATCTTCGCCAATCTGCGGAAGTTTTTCTCAGATAATAGAAATGCAAATGATTTAAAAGAATCTATGCTGAATTACGTAAAATCCAAAAATGATTTTGAAGGAAAATTTATTAGCTCAGTACTTGTGAAGATGATCACAAAAGATGTTGTTGCAAAATCCGTTAGTGATGAATTTTTTACTGAGTTTACTGATTCATTGCAAAAAAACGGGAAAGAATTTCTGAAAATTGTGAAGAAAATATGGCCCGTGGAAAAAAAGAGAAAAAACGATATTTTCAGCGGATTTTTAGAAAGGTTGAATAATAAGTGGAATGCGCCTATCGACTTGTTAGAAATGCTTTACTCAATTGTTTTCGAAGTAGGCAATGAAATTAGCAAAAGTGAATTAAAAAATACCCGAAAAAATAACGATTTCAAACTAGCTGCTTTAGTGAAAATTCATGTAAATAGTTGTCTTGTTTACGCTGAAATCATCTCCTTGCTAAAGAACGGTTTCTCTGACGGTGCTATGGCAAGATGGCGGACATTACACGAGTATGCAGTAGTATCATCTTTTCTCTTGGATCAAGATCAGGAAACATCAGAAAAATTTCTTTTACATGAGTTTGTTGAAATTTACGATCAGATGGTTTCATATATGGAGCATTGCAATGCACTTGGTTATGAGAAAATAACTACCGATGAAATGCAAAAAATGGAATGTTTATGTAAGAACCTGTATGAAAAGTATGGCACGGAATTTAAAAATGATTACGGCTGGGCATATCCAGTATTAAAAAACACTACCTTCCGCTCTATTGAAAAAGCAATCGAATTATCTAAATGGCGTCCTTTTTACAAACTATCCTGCTGGGCAAACCATTGCTGCGCAAGAGGATTGACCTATAAATTAGGAAAGATGGATACTTGCTCTGGACTCGGGTTAGCGGGAGCCAGTAATTACGGACTGGCAGATCCTGGGCAGAATGCTGGAACCTCTTTATCAATTGTAACCGCTTCATTGATAGCTCACGCTCCAAGTGTTGAGAGGTTAATGATCCTACAAGCTATTCAAGAACTTTCTCCAGAAATAGGTACTGAATTTTGCAGAGTTCAAAAGGAAGTTGAAGAGGATGAGATGAGATTTAATAACAGAATGCAAGAAGTATGAAGCACTGAAAAAACCATGAGAAAAATTCAGATTCCCGCTCTTTTTCAGCGCGTAGTCGAGATTCTGGAACAGGCTCGCACGAATGTAACCAGAACAGTCAACAGCCAGATGGTGATCGCCTACTGGATGATTGGCAGGGAAATTTTGCTGGAAGAACAGCAGGGAAATAAACGGGCCGATTACGGAACGCGCCTGATTGAGCAGCTGTCATTGAAATTGACAGAACATTTTGGGAAGGGCTTTT
Source organism: Candidatus Wallbacteria bacterium (assembly GCA_028687545.1). Taxonomy (NCBI): domain Bacteria; phylum Candidatus Walliibacteriota; species Candidatus Wallbacteria bacterium. The sequence continues at coordinate 83,181 of JAQTZZ010000007.1, read as the reverse complement.
CTCCATCGAATCTCTGGGACTTCCGCAATTTCTATCTATGTTACCAGGAACGCACTCCTGAAATTCTCCACGCACTGCGCGGAGAATCTGCAGCTGGAAGCACGGGCTTTTCATCGAGGCTTTCATGGACTCATTACCGTTTGCTCATGCGAGTGGAAAAAGCGGAAGCCCGGTCCTTTTACGAAATCGAAGCTGAAAAAAATGGCTGGAGTTCCAGGCAGCTCGAACGCCAGATCAATTCGCTTTTCTTCCAGCGCTTGCTGAAAAGCAGGGACAAAAAAGGAATGCTGAAGCTGGCAACTGACGGCCAGTTGATCGAGAAACCAATCGATATTATCAAAGACCCGTATATCCTGGAATTTCTTGATCTGCCGGAGTCGAGCCAGCTTAGGGAAAACAAGCTGGAAGAAGCTCTGATCAGTCACCTGCAGGAATTCCTGATGGAACTTGGCAACGGTTTTGCCTTCATTGGCAGACAGAAGCGTATCACCATGGAAGGCGACCATTTTTATCCGGACCTGGTGTTTTATCACATCAAACTGAAATGCTATGTCATAATCGATCTGAAAATCAGCAGGCTGTCTCACGCGGATCTTGGGCAGATCATGATGTACGTTCATTACTATGACCGGGAAATGCGAACCGCTGACGATAACCCCACAATCGGCATTGTCCTGTGCACTGACAAAAACGAAACAGTTGTCAGATATGTCCTGGACGAAAAAAACGAACGGATTTTCGCGAGTCGCTACAAACTGGAACTGCCGAAAGAAGAGGATTTGATAAAAGAGTTAAAAAAAGAACTGGCTGTGATTACCGGAGACTTGAAGTAACGGAGGGCAAATACCCGGTTTTACAGAATCAGACACAGATAAATTGGCAATCAAGGAGCTGGGAAAGTTCAATGCAACTATGTCTCTAGACCCTGCCAAGCAACTGTAACGTTACTTTACAAAGGATGAGGAAGTACTTGGATAAAGACAGACAGATATTGAACTCCATAAAATATTGGTGAAATAATGAACGAATTCAATCTGCAAGATATCATCTCCCTCGCCGAATCCGTTACTCTTGAATGCAAAGCTGCTCAAGGACGCGATGGGAATGGAGAAGTTCCTGTCAGCTTCTGGGAAACTTATTCGGCCATGGCCAATGCTAATGGCGGGGAAGTGTATCTTGGCATTGAAGAAAAACCGCAAGGATCGTTTCACGTTGTAGGGATCAGAGATCCGGAAAAGGTAACAAAGTCTCTCTGGGATACGCTTCACTCAAAATCAAAAGTTAACCGGAATATATTCAGCGATTCCAATGTTAAGGCAATCACTGTTGACGGACTGAATGTCATCCAAATTACTATTCCACGCGCACGACGGCAGGATAGACCCATACACCTTGGGCCTAATCCTTTTGGTCATACATTTTTACGCCGCCATGAGGGAGATTACAGGGCTACCGACGAAGAAGTGAAAAGAATGATTGCCGAAAGCCTGGAAGATTCCCGGGACGAAGCGCTGCTTGAGCATTTCGGGCTTAAAGACCTCGACATGGAGACCATTTCCGCTTACCGTAATCGATTTTCCGCCGTCAAACCAGACAGCCCCTGGCTTAATCTGCAGACAGAGGATTTTTTGCTTCGTATCGGGGCAATGGGAGAAGACCGTGCAACTGGGGAAAAAAGTATTAGAATCGCCGGACTTCTCATGTTCGGCAGGTTCGAAACAATCAGGGAGAAGTTTCCCAATTATTTTGTCGATTATCAGGAATGGTATACTCAAAAAGGAAGCTCCCGCTGGACGGACAGGGTGGTGCCGGACAGCACCTGGTCGGGAAACCTGTATGACTTTTTTCAAAAGGCCTACCGGAAACTGGTTTCCGACCTGAAGGTTCCTTTCAAACTCAGTAACGGCATGCGCATCGACGATACACCTGTGCATGAAGCGATCCGCGAAGCGCTGACCAACACTCTAATTCATGCCGATTATTCGGGCCGAGTTTCGGTCCTGGTTGTGAAACGACCGGATGTATTTGGTTTCAGGAATCCGGGGTTGATGCGGATTCCCATTGAACAGGCGGTTCACGGCGGAATAAGCGACTGCCGGAATAAGCATATTCAGAATATATTCAGGTATATCGGCTTTGGAGACTATGCAGGCTCCGGACTTCCCAAGATTTACTTAAACTGGAATGAACAGCACTGGCGGAAACCGTTGCTTCTGGAAGACGAAAAATTCGAAACCACAGCCCTCGTTCTTAGCATGTTGAGCTTGATACCGGCGGAAACCGTAAACATGCTCGACGGCCTTTTTGGGAAAAAGTTCAAAGCCCTACCGGAACTGGAGCGGATTATCTTAATAACCGCGGCTATTGAGGGTCTGGTCCGGCACGCAAGGATAAAGGAGATTTCAACTGAACATCCCAAGGATATTTCCATTGCGCTGTCCCGTCTTGTGCAGTCCGATATGCTTGTAAAGGAGGGAGAAACAAGGGGAAGCGTTTATCGACTGCCCGGAATGCCAACCGTAGAGCAGGCAAGTTTGTTTCAAGACACCATGACATCAACAAAACATACTTCGTACTCTTCCTCTGACACTGCTACCTCCAAAGCTGCTTATGAAGCCACCCCGCAAGCTACCCCGCAAGCCACCCCGCAAGCTACCCCGCAAGATGAGCGAACGGAAAATATACTTGAGTTCTGTAAAATCCCGAGAACCAGGGATGAAATTCAGGACTATTTAAAACTTAAAGATCGGGAACATTTTCGGAAAAAAGTATTAACACCTCTTGTGGATCGTGGGCTTTTGAAGCTGACTATACCGGAAAAACCTACTAGCCCGAAACAGAGATACTGTTCCGCGTTAACCAAGAGAGAGCAACCATGACCGCCTTCACCGAATCCGAAATCGAAGTACTGGCAATCGAGGAGCTGGAAAAGCTTAAATATACCTATGTCCCAGGCCCTGCCATTGCTCCTTTTGTGGAATATATACACGGATATCTGGAAACAGAATTCGCATTTAATAGCGGATTGGAGAAGAGAACCAATTACGAAGTTGTCGTATTGCGTGATGTGCTGGAACGAGTTGTGAATAAGCTGAACTCCGAGCTGCCTGAATCAGCCAGGCAGGAAGCCATTAAAGCAGTGCTTTCAGTTTTTTCTCCCCAGCTCATCAATGCCAATGAAACATTCCATGAGATGCTGGCTGAAGGTGTACCTGTCACTGTCCGGAAAGACGGGCAGGATCGAGGGGAAAGAGTGTGGCTGGTGGATTTTCAGAATCCTGAGAACAATGAATTCCATGCCATCAACCAGTTCACTGTCCGCGAGAATAACCAGAATAAGCGGCCTGATGTGATCTTGTTCGTCAATGGCCTGCCTCTCGTTGTAGTAGAACTCAAGAATCCTGCTGACGAACATGCTACTATCCGGAAAGCCTTTGACCAGATCCAGACCTACAAGAAAGTCATTCCTTCGCTTTTCTTCTTTAATGTCTGCTGCATTATATCTGATGGGCTGGACGCAAAGGCAGGGACTATCTCATCTGCATTCAGCAGATTTCAGGCCTGGAAAACCATTGACGGGAAAAAGGAATCATCACCCCATGTCAGCCAGCTCGAAGTACTGATTAAGGGCATGCTGAACAAAGCAACACTGCTGGACCTGATCAGGAATTTCATTGTGTTTGAAAAGGACAAGAAAATTGATCCCAAAACCGGGCTGACTCAGATCGAGACAGTGAAGAAGATCGCAGCATATCATCAATATCACGCTGTGAACAAAGCAGTGGACAGCACCAGACTTGCAGTCGAGGAAAAAGGAAACCGCAAAGCTGGCGTTGTCTGGCACACTCAGGGATCAGGCAAAAGTCTTTCCATGGTCTTCTATGCCGGGAAGCTGATCCATAATCTGGATAATCCGACAATAGTGGTAATAACAGACAGGAATGATCTGGACCAGCAGCTTTTTGATACCTTTGCCGCATCCAAGAGCCTGCTCGGACAGTCTCCTGTGCAGGCTGACTCACGCGAACATCTGAAGGCTCTGCTCAAAGTGGCTTCCGGTGGAATCGTGTTCACAACCATTCAGAAGTTTTTCCCGGAAAATGAAAGCTCAACTTATGATCTTTTATCCGAACGCAGAAACATCATTGTGATCGCCGATGAAGCGCATCGCACACAGTATGGATTTAAAGCCAAGCTTCTCGACATCAAAGACGGGGAAGGCAAACTGAGTGGAAAGAGACTGGCCTATGGCTTCGCCAAGTACCTGAGAGACGCCATTCCGAATGCAACCTTTATCGGCTTTACTGGCACACCCGTTGAAAGCACTGACATCAACACACCGGCAGTGTTTGGCGACTATATTGATATCTATGATATTGCGCAGTCAGTGGCAGATGGAGCGACGGTCAAAATCTACTATGAAAGCAGACTGGCCAAAGTCAATCTGACTGAAGACGGCAGGAGGCTGATAGAGGAGTTTGAAAAGGAAATGCTGGATGACGGTGCAACTGAAACCCAGCAGGCTAAAATCAAATGGACCAAGTTGGAAGCCATTGTTGGCCATCCCCTGAGATTGAAGAATCTGGCCAAAGATATAATCGCTCACTATGAAAAAAGATCCTCAGTCTTTGACGGCAAGGCTATGATCGTAGCTATGAGCCGTCGTATAGCTGTTGCACTGTATGATGAAATCATAGCCTTGCGGACAAACTGGCACAGTGATGATTTGAAGGCCGGAAACCTGAAAGTAGTCATGACTTCTTCATCTTCAGATAAGATGGAATATGACCCTGAAGATCCTGACAGCCTGGTGATCCCTGCCTGTCACAGGACAAGTAAAAATGATCGCCGCACACTATCAGACCGGATGAAAGATCCACAAGACCCTCTCAAAATAGTCATAGTGCGTGATATGTGGCTGACAGGCTTTGATGTTCCCTGCCTGCATACACTCTATATTGACAAACTGATGAAAAAGCACACCCTGATGCAGGCGATTGCCAGGGTAAACCGTGTCTTTCTGGATAAGCCGGGTGGACTTGTAGTTGACTACATCGGCATCGGCAATGCGTTGAAAGAAGCTCTTGCCTTCTATTCCAAATCAGGCGGCAAGGGTGATCCTGCAGAAACACAGGCCAGGGCGCTTGCGCTACTGTTGGAAAAGATAGAAATCGTCCGTCAGATGTTTCATGGATTTGATTATATGCGCTTTTTCAAGGTGGGTACTTCTGAACGCCTCTCCTTAATTCTGCAAGCAGAGGAATTCATACTCGCTCAGGAACAGGGCAAGGACCGTTTCATTAATGAATCAACAGCTCTGTCAAAGCTGTTTGCTCTGTCAATGCCGCATGAAGATGCATTGGAACTGTCGGATGAGATTGCCTTCTTCCAATCTGTCAGAGCTCGGTTGCTGAAGTTTGAAGGTGATGGTGAAGGAGATGGAAGAAGAAATTATGATACGGCTATACGGCAGATCGTGAACCAGGCAGTTGAGTCAACTGAAGTTGTAGACATCTTCGATGCAGCTGGGATCAAGAAGCCTGACATCTCTTTGCTTTCAGAGGAATTCCTGCAGGAAGTAAAGAACATGAAGCTCAAGAACCTGGGCCTGGAACTGCTGAAAAAGATCCTCAACAATGAAATCAAAGCCAGGCTCAAGTTCAATCTCACTGAAGGAAAGAACCTCTTAGATATGCTTGAAGCTACCATCAAAAAGTACCAGAACAACCTGTTGACCACTGTGCAGATTATCGAAGAGCTGATAGCTATTGCCAGGGCCATCCGTAACATGGACGGCATGGCAGAACAGTTGAAATTGACCAAGGATGAATTCGCATTCTATTCAGCACTGGAGACCAATGACAGCGCTGTGAAGATCCTTGGAGATGAGATACTGAAAACAATTGCCCGGGAAATAGCTGATAAGGTCCGCAAGAATTCAACGATTGACTGGACAATCAAGGAAAGTGCAAGGGCTAAGCTCATGGTCATTGTGAAGCGGACGTTAAATAAACATGGGTATCCGCCGGACAAACAGCAGAAGGCTGTGGTGACAGTGATGAAGCAGGCTGAGGTGATGGCGGATCATTGGGTAGAAGGGGACAATGGATGAGAAACTGACTAAACTTGAGCAAAAGCTCTGCTATACTTTCGAGGACAAGCAGAATCTTCTGGAAGCCCTGACTCATTCCTCTTATCTGCACCAGCATCCGGACAATACCTCCAATGAGAGGCTTGAGTTCCTCGGAGATTCAGTACTGGGACTGGTGATTTCCTTCTGGCTTTTTCAGAGCTTTCCAGGGGAGAGTGAAGGCAAACTGTCTCTCCTGCGCTCCCAGCTCGTGTCAGGAAGGGCTCTTTACAAACTGGCCTTGAAACTGAAGCTTGAGGAGCATCTGCTTGCCGGAGCGGAATTTCAGGACCAGGAAGTGGTACGCAAGCGCTGCCTGGCGAGCGCGATCGAAGCTCTGCTGGGCGGGGTTTATCTGGACGGCGGTTACGAAGCAGCCCGGGAAATGGTGATGCGCTTCTGGCAGCCTCTTTTCGCTTCTCTGCATACCCATCAGAATTACAAGAATCTCCTGCAGCAGGAGATCCAGAAGGCAGGCAGGGAACTTCCGGTTTATCAGCTCGTGGCTTCCTCAGGTTCGCCTTCGGCCCCTGTCTTTGAAATCAGGCTGCTGCTTGATGGAATCGAACAGACCAGGGGAAGAGGGCGCACCAAGAAGATGGCTGAACAGATTGCAGCACTCAGATACCTGAAACGAAAGCCATGAAGATCATTCCATTTTTTCTGCCTGAACTCGGCTGCCGGCATTCCTGTATTTACTGCAACCAGCGCCTGATCACCGGGACCGGGCTGCAGATTCCGGATATTATTCCACAGCTGAAAGCATTTCTTTGCTCAGTTGCGATTCCAGCCGGAGAATTCGAATTCGCTTTTTATGGAGGAACTTTCACCGCTCTGCCAGAAGAGCTGATCAATGGAATGCTCGGGACAGTCACGGAATTTTTCAAAGGAACTTCTTTCCGCGGCATCAGATTTTCCACCAGGCCGGATGAGCTGTCCGAAAAAATACTGGAACTGGTTTTCAGATTTCCTGTCAGCACTGTGGAACTCGGGGTTCAATCCTTTGACGATCAGGTGCTCGGGAAAATCGGGAGGGGTTATTCAGCGGAAATTTTACCCGGAGTCGTCGAAAATCTGCGCAGACGCAGGACCAGAGTAGGAGTTCAGCTGATGATCGGCCTGCCCGCAGAAACCCGCCGCACCCACAGGCTGAATCTTTCGAGTCTTAAGAACCTGAATCCTGATTTTCTGAGGATCTATCCTTTACTGGTTCTTAAAGGGACTGAACTGGAGGATATTTATCAGAAGGGAGGATTTACACCCCTTTCGCTGAAGCAGGCTATACTGTCCTGTCAGCCGTATCTTGAGCTGGAGAAAATTACGGGCATCAGAATCATCCGTCTCGGCCTGAAAGATGAACCCGGATTGTCTGCCGGTGTTATCGCAGGGCCTCATCATCCGTCCTTCGGTGAACTCTGCCGCACGCATTACTTTCTGCGACGGATCCAAAGATTCCTCAGGAAAAAGGTCGGCGGTACATTTATCGTTAATCCAGCAGATATACAGTATTTTCTGGGCTACAGGCGCTCGAACTATTTGACAATTTTCCATAATTACAATTTTCAGTTACAATATATAGCCGACATGAAACAGCCACGAGGCATACTGAAGCTTCATACGCACTAAGACAAGGAAGGTAACGCTTTATGGAGACACTTAAAATCAGCGCCAAGTCCAATCCGAAATCGGTTGCTGGAGCAATTGCAGCTGTCATCGAAAAAAACGGGGAGACTGAATTGCTTGCCATTGGGGCAGGTGCAGTAAATCAGGCAGTTAAATCAATCGCTATTGCCAGGGGATATATGGCGCCGAAAGGCATAGACCTGATTACGATTATCGCTTTTGCCAAAGTGGAAGTTTCCGAAGTCGAAAAAACCGCCATGAGATTCATAGTCAGACCCTGAATGCGCAGGATCACCTGCGCCTGGTGGGCGCTAACATTTTTTTATCTGTGTGTGATGTTTTACCTGTCCGGACGGACCAGGTTGAATCCTGCTCTTTCAATTTTTCCCGGCGAAGACAAGCTGTTGCACTTCATCGAATATTCCGGGCTCGGATTCCTGCTTTTCCGGAGTCTGACCATCTCCGGTCTTGAGCGCAAGCCTCTGCTGACTGCTTTTTTGATTGCTTCCCTGTATGGAGGGTTTGATGAAATCCACCAGCATTTCGTTCCGGGCAGGGAATCCGGCTGGCTGGATTTTATAGCCGACGCGATTGGTTCTTGGGCCGGAGCAAGAGCCGGACAATTCCTGTTTTTCTTCAGTAGACCTTATCTACGGTGACAGGTAGAATGATTATCCATAAAAAAAGCCCGGCACTTTGGCCGGGCTTTTTGATTGTCTGTTAGGAAAATTTACTTCACTTTCACCTTGCAGAGTACATCCTTGAGTTTCGGGAATCCGATTTCCTCAAGCTCATACGTCACAGTCAGCATGGGTTTGTTGACTTTGACCAGTCTGGTGATGTCGATCGGGGTGGCGGAAATGACCAGATCGCACTTGACTTTGTTGATGGTGGCCTCCAGATCCTTGATCTGCTTGCTGCCGTAACCCATGGCCGGCAGAAGGGTACCGATGCCGGGGTATTTCTTGAAGGTATCAGTGATGGAGCCGACTGTGAAAGGTCTGGGGTCCACTATTTCGGCGGCTCCGAATTTACGGGCAGCTATGATACCTGCGCCATACTTCATTTCGCCGTGTGTGAGTGTGGGACCGTCCTCGATCACCAGTACTCTTTTTCCCTTGACTTTTTCGTAGTGCTCTACAAAGATCGGAGAAGCTGCGTCGATCACGACTGCCTTGGGATTGATCTCCATGATATGGTTGCGCACCAGTTCGATGTTCAGAGAATCTGCACTGTCGATCTTGTTGATCACTATCACATCAGCCCTGCGGAAATTGGTTTCCCCTGGATAATATTTCAGCTCGTGGCCAGGTCTGTGCGGATCTACCACCACGATTTCCATGTCGGCTTTATAAAAGGAAAAATCATTGTTTCCGCCGTCCCAGATGATCACATCAGCCTCTTTCTCGGCTGATCTGATGATGTCCTCGTAATCCACGCCTGCGTAAACTACTACTCCACGCATGATGTGCGGTTCGTATTCCTCGCGTTCTTCAATTGTGCACTTGTGTTTGTCCAGATCCTTGAGAGAGGCGAAGCGCTGGCAGCGCTGGGCGTTGAGGTCCCCATAGGGCATCGGGTGCCTGATCGCCACAACTTTTTTACCCCGATCTAGAAAGTACTGGCAGACAGCCCTGGTTGTCTGGCTCTTTCCGCAGCCGGTACGGATTGCGCAGATCGAGATTACCGGTTTCTTGGATTGGATCATGGTATGCATCGGTCCGAGTATGCGGAAATCAGCGCCGGCGGCTGTTACGATGCTGGCGCGGTGCATTACATATTCATGAGTCACATCGCTGTAAGAAAAAACCACCTGATCAGCGTTGTGCTTTTTGATCAGTTCCACGAGCTTCTCTTCGGGCTGGATCGGAATACCTTTGGGATAGAGTTTTCCAGCCAGTTGTTTGGGGTAGACCCGGCCTTCAATGTCAGGAATCTGGGTGGCTGTAAAGGCTACCACTTCATATTCCTCGTTATCCCGGAAATAGGTGTTGAAATTGTGGAAATCCCTTCCCGCAGCCCCCATGATGATTACTTTTTCTCGTTTTTTAGCCATGCAGTTCCTCCTTTAAATTTTACTGAATATTTCTCTCAAAATATCAATACCCTGGGCAATTTCTTCCTCACTGGAAGTGAGCATCGGAGACAGGCGGATCCCTCTGCCGAAATGGTCAATGGCAACTATCAGACCATAATTTCTGCATTTATCCAGCACTTTTTCCTGCTTTTCCCTGTCCATCACCAGCAGGGCAAACAGGCCGCTTGAATACAACCCTGTAATGGCACAGTCCCGCAGCAGATTCAGCTTATGAGAAAAGAAAACGATTTTATGTTCAAGGTCTTGCTGGGATGCGATTTCCAGATTCTGCTCAACGCGCCTGATGATCTGCGGAGAGACAGGAACTGAGATCAGACAGTCGGACTTGAGATGGGACCCGATGCCAAGAAAATAAAACGGTAAACCGTTGCCCCAGGATTCACCGCCCATGATCAGGTCAGGGAAAGGTCCATTTTCAAATGAAAATAGTGTTCCGGTCTGCTGGAAAAAATCAGCTTCATCAAAAATGAGCAGGGATTTTTTACCGGAGAGATACTTCGCATAAGTGTCCGGCAGCTGTGCAACCGGAAAATCCCTTAAGAAGGATGCCATCAAGGTAAATCTGGTTCTGTCGATTTTAAGGAAATCCAGTTCCTGGTCCAGCCGGGTAGTGCAGAAAGCTCCGCAGGTGTCTGGTCTAAGGCTGCATGATTCGCAAGTCCAGGGATAGTAAAATCTCGAACCGGGAAAAAGCTTGAGTAGACTTGGTTCGCAGCAATACACTGCATCGGTTCTGCTTGAGAGGAACTCTGACAGCACAGATAAGGCAGTGGACTTGTCCTGGAAAAAGATGAATCTGTATTTATTCTGTAGCTTTGAGGAAATCCTTGCAGAAAGTCTATCTAATTCTTTTTCTGAAGCTGCAGGTGGAAAATCTCCGGTGATCGAGACTCCATCGTATCCAAGGGGAAAAAGTCCTCCTCCAGAAGTCAGATCCTGATATTTTTTTCCTGACTCATCACGAAGATAAGAACCCTTGTCAGGGGTTAGAGTGTTAAAGATTGAGAAATCCATGGTTTTTTTATTCTATCTGAACTCGAATCAGATTTCAATAACTGGTGTGAAATGATATTTCTCACTGTATAATATGATGATGGCCAGAAAGCGGATTTTGTTCCTGCTGCCTACCAATGTCGGCGATTTTATTCTCAGCACTCCTGTACTCAGATTTTTTCAGGAGAAAATTCCCCATTCCATCTGGGATGTGATAGTCGGAGAAGGAGCCAGCAACTTGATCGAAAAATACCCGCTGATCGGCAATCTTTATTTTCCTGAAAATTTCAGGGGCTTTCGTGGGAAAATGTCGCTTTACGATCGGCTCCGAGAGTTCAGATACTATGCGGTGGTTGATCTCAGGAAGACCGCCTTTCCTTTTCTGCTCGATACAAGACGGAGATATTACCGTTTCAGGAAAGCGCGGGGGCATGCGGTTCACGAATATTTCAGCATCCTGAGAAAAGAGCATGTTAAGCAGTTCCCGGGTTTTTTCACGGTCACGACAGAAGCCGACCTGCTTTCTGTACACAGGATATTGAAATCAAGGGGGATCGAGCCCAATTCCAGCTTCATCGGCTTGAATCCGGACGCTAACTGGGACCGCAAAAGATGGGAGCCGGAAAAATGGGAGGAGTTGATCAGGATCTTGAAAGACAGGCTTCCTGAAGTGATTTTTCTGGTGACAGGATTAAAAAAAAGGCTCAGAGCAATGCCTGATGTCTGCGACCTGAGTGGAGAGCTTAATCTGCGTGAACTGGCGGAAGTACTGAAACTATGCCGGTTATATATTTCCAATGATTCCGGTCCCATGCATCTTTCTGTGGCAGTAGGCACTCTCACACTGGGGATTTTCGGACCTTCTCTCCCGGAGCGTTATGCGCCTTACGGCATGAAAAATTCATACTACAAGAATCAATCACTCTGTAAAATCTGCCTCACGACTTCCTGCGACAAGGATTTCTGGTGTCTTAAAAACACTGATCCCGGGGAAATTGCTGAGATTGCATTAGAGATGGTGGGCAAGTAGGGGTGCAGCATGCTGCACCCCTACTTACCCTGCTTGCCCTTGCCAAATTCGAAGGTATGACTTAAAATTGTGATCATGGCAAAAACAATCAACTGTGAAAACCATCCGATCGGAGTTTTCGACTCAGGACTGGGCGGCTTGACTGTTTACCGTGAGTTGAAAAAGATACTTCCCGGTGAAAAATTCATCTATTTTGGCGATACCGCCAGGGTACCTTACGGCAACAAGTCTGCTGACACGATCAAGCGCTATGCCTTCGAAATTTCCTATTTTCTGGCCAGGAAAGGAATTAAACTCCTGGTGGTGGCCTGCAACACCGTCTCGGCCATCGCCCTGGACGATCTGCAGGAAGCCTTCCGTTTTCCGGTGGTGGGTGTCGTACAGGCGGGAGTTGAACTGGTGGCCGGACTACCCGGACAGTCTCGCGTGGCAGTGATAGGAACCACCCGCGCCATTAAAAGCAGGGCTTACCAGACTCTTCTATCTCAGAAACTGCCGGCAGCCAGAATATACGGGCAGCCTTGCCCTCTGTTTGTTCCCCTGATTGAGGAAGGGCTTGAAGAAACCGTGCTGCTGCCAGCGACACTTGACCATTATCTGGCAGCACTCAGGCGAAGAAAACCGGATTCACTGATCCTGGGCTGCACCCATTATCCTCTGATCGAACATGAAATCGGGGATTATTTCGGGAATTCCACCAGGGTCATCAATTCAGGGAGGGCGGTGGCGATGAAAGTGGCGGAAGTGCTGGGTGGTGCGCGCAGCAGGATACTTTCCAGTTCAGATGAATTTTACCTGACAGACAAGCAGGCCAATTTCCAGAAAATATCCCGAAAATTCCTGGGCTTTTCGATTCCCAAGATCAATATCATCAGAAATTCAATTATTTGAGGTAAAAATGTCTGAGCGCATCCGCAAGTTGAGAAACATCAGATTCACCAGGAATTATACGTGTTATGCAGAGGGATCGGTACTTGTGGAATTCGGAAACACTAAAGTGCTCTGCACTGCATCCGTGGAAGATAAAGTTCCTCCTTTCATGAAAGACTCTGGCAGAGGCTGGGTCACTGCCGAATATGCCATGCTGCCGCGCTCAGGCCAGATCAGGAGCCAGCGTACCACTTCCACAGGCAAACAGGACGGCAGATGCGTGGAGATTCAACGCTTGATCGGAAGGTCTCTCAGGGCCGTGATTGACATGAAAAAGCTCGGTGAACGCACCATCATCATCGACTGCGACGTGATCCAGGCTGATGGGGGTACCAGGACCGCCGCGATCTGCGGAGGGTTTGTAGCACTCAGCGATGCTGTCGCTAAACTTCTCGAGTCTGGAAAGCTCAAGCAAAATCCTGTGAGAGAGTATCTCGCTGCGGTTTCTGTAGGGATTGTAGGAGGTGAACTGCACCTCGACCTGGATTATGACCTTGACTCAAAGGCTGAAGTGGACATGAATGTGGTGCTGACCGAATCAGGCAGATTCGTTGAGCTGCAGGGAACTGCCGAACATAATCCATTTTCGGAAGCCGAGTTAAAAAGCCTGCTGGTCCTGGCCCGCAGAGGCATTAAAAAAATCATCAGTCTCCAGAAGAAAGTCCTGGCATGACAATCTTCCTTGCTACCAAAAACAGGCATAAAATAGCTGAAATTGCAGCCATTTTTCAAAAAAAGAAATATGAATTCCAGACTTGCTGGGATTACCCTGAATTTTCAGATCTGGAAGCTCCGGAAACCGGGCAGACTCTGGAGGAAAACGCCAGGGAAAAAGCTTTGTTCTGGGTTAAACGGATCAGGTTACCTGTGATCTCGGATGACACAGGCCTGTTTGTGTCTTCGCTGGGCGGAGAACCCGGGGTATACAGTTCGCGATTCGCCGGATTGAATGCCACCTATCAGGAAAATGTCCATTTGTTGCTGTTAAAGCTTTCCGGGATCATCGAGCGCGGCGCTTATTTCGAAACAGTTTCTCTGCTTTGCGATCCTGATGGCCGCGAAATCCTGGGACGAGGCAGGCTGCCAGGCAGGATCAGCTCAAAACAGGCCGGATCTAACGGATTCGGTTATGATCCTGTCTTTCTGCCTGATGGATATCAAAAGACTCTTGCGGAACTGACTGATGCAGAAAAGAATTCTATCTCGCACAGATATCTGGCTTTCATGGATCTCGCGAGCAGGATTTGATTATTCCGTTTCTTTGGTGTCTTCGATGTAGCCGAATCCCAGCAGTACGCCTTCCTTTACAGGTTGAGCGTCCCTTACCTTGACAGTGAATTCTTCGGGCAGCTGATAAGCCTCTCCAGGCTGCACCAGAATTTTAGTGGCACGCTTATCGTGGTCAAGTTCGATCCTGATGATTCCTTCCACTGGTGAGAGAATATGAGCGATCTTTTCTTTGACCTTGACATTCTGGCCATTTGTCACAGTCAATTCGAATCCTTCTGAATGATATTCTTCAGCTACTTTTCCATCCTTGCCCAGGATGGCTATTTTGGTGGGAGTGATCTTCACGGTTCCGGAATTTTCTACGTAGATTGCGGCTATTTCATCCTGGATTTCGATCGGGAAACCGTTTTCCACCAGCACCCAGGCGCCGGGTCTGGATTTCAGGGGTCTGAATTTGAGGAAAGGATCCTTGAATTCCACCTGGAATATCTCATCTGCGGCAATGTCTTCCGGATACACGAAAATCCAGGCATTGGGAAGAAGGACTTTGCGGGCTGGTGAAAGCTTGAGGGAGTAAAAACTGACGATGCCCTCGATTTCACTCCTGATTGAGAGCCCTTGTCTCATGAATCCTCCTTATTATCTTCTTTTAAATAGTTATTTCGGGATGCATTCCTGCCAGTATATGGCTAAAAAAGGCCTGGCTCTAAGAAAATCCACCCTAGCCATTCATGGATAATAAAGTCTTTGCTCTCATTTGTCAAGAAAAAAGACATAAAAAACCCGCTCCGAATTCATTCTGCAGATTCCAATTATGACCTGTTTACTGATAAAATGGAGCAAACATAATCTGGAGAGTGACTTGAAAAAAAAATCATACAGTGACAAAGATCTGCGCGAACAGGTGTTGAAAATGAAGGACAGGGGAGAGAAGCTCCTGCTGAAAAAACGGAAATTTCTGGGATTTGATACTGGATTCACTATATTAAACAATGCCACAGACGGATTCCAGGATGAACTATACCTGCTGGCAGGCGGATCTTCCATGGGCAAGACAACCTTTGTCACCCAGCTCTGCTGGCAGATGTGCATGAAAAACGAGTCTGAAGACCTTCGCATCATCTATCTTTCGCTCGATCAGAAGGCTATCGACATCACTGCCAAATTCGTGGCTCAGGCGGGAGAACTACCAGTGGACTATGTGCTGCATCCATTTCCGGTGGATGAGGAACTGGACGAGTTGAGGATAAAGGCTATCTCCAAAGTCAGTTCATTGAAGGAACGCATCACTGTGATCGACGAGGAGGAATTCTCCACCAGGGAGCTGGAGGATGTTCTGATTGCAGAGCGCAAGGCCGGAGTGGAAAAGCTCTTCGTGATCATAGATCCGCTCTTCAAAATCAAACCGGAAAAAGAAGAGGAGAGGTTTCTCGACACTTACAGACGTGTGATGCTGGAACTGAAAAAGCTGTCCGGCAGATACGGCTGTGGAATCCTGATCACATACGGCCTTTCCAGCAACGCCGAACTCCGCCGCCCTGAACGAAGAGACCTGCTGGAAATTCCCGAAATTCTTTCCATACCTTATGTGGTGATGTCACTTTACTGCGATTACATGGTGAATTTCGAGACTCCCTTTCTGGAATGGGACTGGTCCGGGCGTGATATCATGGTTCCGATTTCAGAACTTAACATCATCAAGAATAAGATGAGTTTTTTCATGGGGAGGCTGTTCTACCGTTATTTCGCTTCGCTTTCCCTATACCGCGAATGCGTTGACCAGGAAAACGAGAATTACAGCCAGATGATTGGGAATATCGTGTATCACAAGGAAAAAGCTCATCGCAAGGACCGGCAGCTGCTGGAGAAGCAGTTGCAGAAGGACGACAAGGTAGATGTCTGAAAGACCTCTGCTCAACATTGTGATCGAAGATAAGCTTCAGGAAACACCTGGCATCCGCTATGCGCTTACTCATATTTCAAACTGGCTTGGACTGAAACCGAACTTTGCCTTGAATCCTGATCCGGACGGATTGAATTTTTATTACGGGTCTGACAAAAGTGTGGAAGGTTTTCAGATTACAATCAACGCTTCCAATTTCTGGGACAATGGAATATTCGGGAAAAAGGGTGCCCCTGAGCTGCCTTGTTTATGGGAATCGAATGAAATCATACTCATTACCTGCGAAAACGAGCTGATAGTTCCATACATTGGCGGCACTGAACCACCCTATCTTCGTTTTAACGGGAAGCAGCTTTCCACAAACCTGGATTTTGTGGCCTCGATCTTTTTTTTCCTCTCCGGTTATGAACAGAGAATTGACCCTGTATCTGACGAATCCGGAAGATATGATTACCGGCGATCTTTTGCTTTCCGCACCTGTTCTCTCCGGCGTCCGCTGGTCAATGAATACCTGGAAGTTCTACGCTACTATCTCAGCAAAATAGACCCGTCTTTCAGTTTTCCTTATCCGCTTGGAGATAAACCGGTATTTTTTTTATCGCACGATGTGGACGTGATCAGGAAATACTGCTGGAAATATCTGTTGAGGCGGATCGGAGCGGACATTTTTTCATTGAGATTTTCAGATTTGATCAGGTTGTTCACTGAATTTTACAGGGTCAAGTCAGGGAAAATCGGGGATCCATTTTACTGCTTCAGTCAGCTTTTGGAAATCGAGCGTGAGCTGCACCTGGAATCGAGCTTTTACTTTTTCGGAATCGACAGGCCGTTCTCCTCTAATGTTTGCTATGGCCCGGACAGTCTAGCCCGACTTGCCCATTATCTTGAGCGGAACGGCAGGGAAGTGGGACTGCATTTTTCAGAGCAGAGTATCCATTCGAGTAAAAAACTGCGGGCTGAAAAAGCCTTGCTGGAATCAACCTGCAAAGCTTCTGTGATCGGAGGACGCAGCCATTATCTCCGTTTTATTATCCCGGAAACTCCCAGACATCTGACTCAAGCAGGTTTCTCCTATGATGCCTCGGTTGGCTGTGCACAGGTTCCCGGATTCGCTTCTTCAGTATGTTATCCATACAAACTGTACGATGTTGACAGAAATTGTGAGCTGCCTCTCTGGGAAATTCCTCTGACTGTGATGGATGGTACTCTCAAAGACTACCTTGCACTTGACCCTGAGCAGGCGAAGCTGCAGATGGATAGACTGTTTCTGGTCTGTACCAGATACAGAGGAGTTTTCAGTCTGCTCTGGCACAATTCGAGTCTGTTCGATTTCCGCTGGCAGGACTATCGGGATGTCTACCAGCAGTTCCTGAAAAAAGTGGCAGGTTCGGGTATAATCTCACAGACAGGAGCCGGAATAATCCGCCTGCTGGAATCCTCTCAGCTTGCCAGCAGACTTTAAACTGTGTTCTACATAATCGCTCGATCACTGCAAGAAGTTGGTAAGTTAGTATGTTGGTAGGTTTTTATGTTGGAGATTAATGCAAAAGATACTGCTTACGATCCACTTGATTATAGTACTGTGATATAATCACCCGGGGTGATGAACTTGAACCTGGAATTCGGAAATTTCAATGCTCTCTCGCTCACGCTGGTGCTGATCTCGGCAGCGGCACTCTTTACCCTGCTGCAGAGGAAAAAACTCAGCTGGGAATACGGGGCAGTCTTTCTGCTCCTTTCGTTCCTGATTTTTGGCCCGCAACTTGAATTCAAAAGTCCAAGGGAGAAAGAAATCAAGCGCCTTCTGCTGGTGGACAACTCCCGTTCCATGTCATACTGGGGAGAATCTTTCAGGAAGGAACTTAACGGATTTCTGAAAAAAAACGAGCTGACAGTGATTCCAGAAAAAATCACTTTTGATGGCGAACAGAGTCCGATTCTGGACAACCTGAATCATTTCGGCCAGGGATATGATGAAATCTATCTGATCAGTGACGGGTTCGATAATGCTTCCAGAAGCACAGTCCCTGGATCATACAGGCTGTTCATCTATCAGCCTGAGGAACGTCAGATCAAGGATATTTCGGTTTCATTCGAGACTGAGCCGGATTTCCGTCTCGGTGAAAACAGGCTGGAACTGGCCATCCGTGACTGCAACTACAAGGACACGAGCTGCGAAGTAAGGGTTTTTATTTCCGGGCGAACACTGTTCAGGGAAGAGTTTCCGCTGAAACCCGGGTTGAATCTGTTTTCCAGGAAATTCACTATCGATCAACCTGGTAAGTATGAGTTGTCGGTTGAAATTCCGAACCTTAGCGGTGAAGAACTACTCGACAACAACCGCTTGTCCTGCCAGTTTGATCTGGAAAAATCAGAGTGCAGAGTCCTTCTAATCGGCACACTGAGCGACAATCTCACCTGCTGCCTGAACCTCCTGCGCAAGCTTGGCAACCTGGAAACGTTCTTGTTTCTGACTGAAGGGAAACCCCCGAACACTGAAAATATAGCCAAGAAGCTGGACCCTGATTACAGCCTGTATTTTGTCTTTCTGGGAGTTCCTCTCCCTGACGATACTGTTTCATTCCTGCATGGAGAAATGCTGAAAGGCAAGGGAATATTTTTCATCTGCGATGGAGAAACCATTTCCTGGAAAAATGACGAGCGATTCCCGTTCTTTTTCAGATCATTCAGCCGTAATTCGCATAAGACCCAGATCAGTTATTTTGATTCTTACTATTTTCCAGTGACTGCCCTGGAAAACGGCGTTAACTGGCTTTCATACCTCCCTGAACTTTCCGGATACTTCGAGCTTTCCAATCCCGGCAATGGTGTGCAGATTCTAAAGTGCGGCACCGATCCTCTGCTGATTTACTGGGACAAAAACGGGAAAGTTGCAATGGCATTATCGAATGAGCTTTTCAGGATCGCCAGATATCCTTTCAATTTCAGCCCTAACGATTATTTTTTATTCTTTTTCAAGGAATTCCTGCCGGTACTGATGGGAAAAAAAGAGCAGCCTTTTCAGTTTTACCACCCAGAACGGATGATTTCAGGTGAGCCTTGTACGCTTGGAATCAAGCCTGATCAGCCTGACGAGAGGATTCTGCTCAAAGGAGCCGCTGCCGGGGACTCGCCTGACGTGATCGGCCTCTGCCTGAAAGACGGCCTGTATGAGACCGAATATACTACTGACAAGAGCGGGAAATACAATTTTTCTGTGGAATTTCCTGATTCCAATGCTTCCTGGGAAGTGGAAGTTTTCGTGCACAAATCGGATGAATTGAGGAACATCGGATTCAACAGGGAGTATTTTGCCAGGCTCTTTTCAGGGCGTGAAGTGCAGTATTTTGATTTCAGTCACAAGTTCAAAAAGGAATTCGAAAAGGATTATCTGGTAAAAAAATGGTCTCTTGGGAATTCCTGGGCTTTGTACCTTTTGATAATTTTTCTGTATTGTTCCTATCTGATCAGGGATTTTATCGGGGAGAGGAAATAGCTTTAGCGATACTACCTGCCCATTGGTGCTGCCAGTGCTGGTGTATAAATCACGGTTCCGCTGGTATCTGATTCAGGCATCACTCCGGCTATTGGTGTAGGAGTATTCCAGCCTGCCACGGTCATGCATTCGATAGTGTAGGGAGCTGATTCGGCAATTTCCACTGTTTCCCCGCTTTTCCTCCACCAGTTCTCGCCGGAAAGCCTCCAGCCGCAGCCGACAGCCACGGCTTCTGCCGGGGAGATGGTCACTGTAAGTATGTGGGTAAGCTGAAGGTAGACAATGGATTCGGTGCAGTCAGTACTGCCCATCTCAAGAGTGATGTCCGCAGGGGCTAAAAAATCCGGGACCGGATAGAAGCTGATTTCCAAAGTAGCTCCTTCCTGAACTTCGATGGAAGCCCCGCTGTCATTCCAGCCCTCGCCGCCATCGCAGCTCCAGCAGGCACCACTTGTGACCGCTGCTTCAGGTGTGATACTGACAGTCAGCGAGTGGAATGCTCCACTGTAGTCTGCTGTTATGGACACATCAGCAGGGGAAGCAGGGACTTCAACCACCCTGGGGGTGATGAAACCAGCTACAGGTTTGAAAGTCACTTCGCAGCTTGAAGCTTTGGCTATTTCTACTGTAGCGCCACTGCTGTGCCAGGTTGATCCGTCTACGCTCCACTGAGCGTCAGATGAAACGGCATCATCAGGCAGCATGCTCACTGTCAGGATTCTGTAAATTGAGGAATAGGTGACTGATTCGCAGGTATCGGAATTGCACATGATCCCCAGAATGTTCATTGGAGTAGAGTAACCAGGAACAGCTTTGAATTGGATTTCGTAGCTGGTCCCTTCCTGTATCTCCATGGTTTCTCCGCTCGCTTTGAAATTGGCACCTCCATCCGGTGTCCAGCAGGCGCCCAGGCAGCTGGCGTCTTCCGGAGCAATGGCCACGGTCAGGATATGGGAAATTCCACTATAGTCAGCTGATCTTGCTTCGTCTGTCCCACTCATGATGCCCGAAAAATCGGGAGGCGTAGTAAATCCCGGGACCGGCTTGAAAATGACCTCAAAGCTCGCTCCTTCATAGACTTCAGCGGAAGTACCGCTCAAGCGCCAGGTTGTTCCTTCGTTCAAGCTCCAGCGGCCTGTTTTTCCTGCCTTCGGGGGTGCGATGTTGATCGTCAGAAGGTGTTTGATACGAGTGTATGAGACTATTTCAGTCGTATCGGAGCGTTTCATGACTTTTCTGATTCTGCCTGGTTCGATGAATCCTGTAATCGGCAGGCAGCGGATTTCATAGTTTGCGCCAACTGCAACCTCTACCGATTCCCCGCTTTCTTTCCAGGTCAGGCCCTTGTCCAGGCTCCACCTGCCTTCTGCCGCTTCTTTCGGGTTGAGCAGTACTTTCAGATAATGAAATGGCTGGGAAGAAACAGTAATCGTACAATCTTTGCTGACAGGGGTGTTTTCTGAATAGGTGGCGGAAAGTCTGGCGCTGCCGGGTCTGGCCGGCGCTTTGAACAGATTGCCGGTCAGTGTGCCCTCGGATTTGAGGATCCAGGTGACGGGTACTTCGGCAGTGAGTCCGCTGTCGTAGCGGACTTCGCCGTTAGCAGGCAGGCTAATGGATTGATTTGGAAAGACCGTTTTGGGAGTAACCAGGGAGAGTTTTTGAGGGGAGTGCCTGATAAAAAGAGGAATAATCGTACTGCGGGAGATACTGCCTGTCAGATAATTAACCGTGATTTCCGCTGTGCACTGGATTAGCGGAGCTGAGTAAATGGAGCCGTTGATCTGGCCGGGGCCTGTGAGAAGGTAAGAAGCGGCATTCACAAGCCTGGTGCTGCCGTCCGCGAAATGCGCGGCGACAGTGAGGCTTCCGAGATCCAGGGTGGAGCCGGGAAAAACAGTTTCTGAGGTCTTCGCAATGCTGATTGATGAGATCAGGGGAGAACCGATGGTTCCAAAAACAGCATAATAATCTCCGATCGCGCTGTTCGTGATGCGCTGCGGTCCGGAACCATCAGAATGCATCAGGAAAATGTCGCTGCGGCCGTCTCTGTCACTGGTGAAGGCGATCAGGCCTCCGTCTGGAGAAAAAGCAGGATATGTGTCATCAGCTCTGTTTTCGGTAAGTCTGACCGGATTTGATCCGTCCCGGTTGATGAGATACAGTTCATAATTACCGTCCCTGTTAGATGAGAAAATTATTTTATCTCCGGTAGGGGACCAGCGCGGTTCGATGTCCTCCCATACTTCTGGAGTCGTAAGCCGCTGAACCGAGTTGCCGTCTTTCTGCATTGAATAAAGAGAGCGGATCCCGTCGCGGTCCGAGACAAAGACGATCTGGTTTCCATCCGGTGAAAAGTTTGGATAATAATCATCAGCAGGATTGTGGGTGAGGTTGCTCTGATTGCCCCCGTCCGCATCCATCAGATAAATCTCACCCTTACCGCCATCCAGCCTGGTAAAGGCGATCCTGCTTCCGTCAGGAGAGTAGGCAGGGATCAGGTCATCTGTCTGGCCCTGGGTCAATGCAGCAACATCTCCTCCATCGATGCTCATCCGGAGAATCTGCTGATGGCCATTTCTGTTACTCTGAAAAATCAGGCGGTTCCCGTCAGGAGAGAAGCAGGGAAAGCTGTCGAAGTCCCAGTTTACAGTAAGTTGCGTCAACTGTGTTCCGTCGATTGAGGAAAGCACAATTTCATCAGTACTGGGAGCGATGGTGACAAAAGCCAGACGCCAGTTTCCAGAGAGCGGACCAGTGCTTGCGACAGTCAGCGCGAGGTCTGCGGAATAATTTTCTGGAGCCTGGTAATTCATGGTCAGAACTACTTTTCCGGGTTTCTGGGGGGCAGTATAGATGTTTCCGGTAAGGGTTCCGCCTCCGGATTTGATTTTCCAGTCCACAGTAGTGATTTCTATAGTAGCGCCGTTTTCATAGATTCCGATGATCCTGGAATTGGACAGATCGATGGTGTTGCCGGGATGAATGATGGATGCCGGCAGCGAGGCAAGCAGGCTTATCAGTTTCTCCTTTGGCAGCTTTTTCACCGCAGAGCCGAATACCAGATTCTGGGAAAAAACATGGTCGATGCCGGCTGCTGCGAGTTCTGAAAGAGCCAGGCTTTCGTTGCGATTGAGCATGATGTTCACGGAATTGACTGCGTCAGGCAGCACTCTGATTCCGCTTTTCAATCC
Source organism: Candidatus Wallbacteria bacterium (assembly GCA_028687545.1). Classification (NCBI taxonomy): domain Bacteria; phylum Candidatus Walliibacteriota; species Candidatus Wallbacteria bacterium. The sequence continues at coordinate 60,554 of JAQTZZ010000007.1, read as the reverse complement.
GCAGAATCCGGGTTTATTTTTTTTATCTAAAGACATCACGAACAGGAAATAATCGCTTCCTGTAAGAACTGGAATCTCAGCGCTGTCCTGATTCCCGTTTAAAGCTGCAAAACCTCCGAATGACATCATGTAATCGCCGTTCCTCATTGTTTTCCCATAATTCGGAGCCGGGTCTGCCGGGTCGAAGATTTCAGCGCTGACCTCGACGGTAATTGGAGTGAGCTGCCAGAATGAGAGATATGTTTTAGTCAGATCGCTCTTTTTCAAACCACCCTTTTTGGACTTATCGAATTCAAGGTTGACCCTGACCTGGGTCAGCACTTGTTTAGGAGCGATCAGCATTCTGAAAAAATGGAGACCCGAATAAAGAGCCGCAATCAGAATCAAAACAGGCAGGAATCTGCTAATTTTCATCGAAATCCCGAAGAATCAATTGAAACTTCCAATAAAACAGTTTCAGGTCCCTGGTTGCAGACGCAAGCGCAATCCGCAGCCGTTATCACTGAAATCAGGACTGATATTGAAGCGGAAAGCGCTGTACAGGTGATAACTTCCCCAACCCCAATAGCCGCCTCTTAAAATTCGATAACTCCCGCTTTCCGGTCCAGTCGGATCGGTTGCAGCTGAACTTCCGTAATCTCCATACCAGTCCTGGCACCATTCGTCGACATTTCCTATTATGTCATACACTCCCCAGGCATTGGGAAGCTTGCCTCCCACGGCATGAGTGATGTCCTGGCTGTTTTCATCATACCAGCAGTAGTCGGCTTCAGCAGTATCGCCCCAGTAAAACAGGGAGGAGCTGCCTGCCCTGCAGGCATATTCCCATTCCGCTTCTGTGGGTAGTGAAAAGGTTCCTTTCCCTAGATGATTGATTGCAGTAATGAATTCCTGACAACCGGTCCAGGAAACGCTTTCCACAGGAAGAGTAGGTCCCTGACTATAACTTGGGTTGCTTCCCATCACCTGCTGCCATTGAGCCTGGGTCACCTCATATTTCCCGATCCAGAAACCCTGGGTGAGAGTCACCTGATGCTGGGGATGTTCATTAGCTTCACCAACTCCATCGGGGTTGCCCATATAGAACGTGCCTGCAGGTATCCAGACGAACTCCATTGACACTTCATTGCTCAGGCTGACTGTTTTGTGATCGCCCGGGTTGTTCGCTCCTCCTCCGGAGAGGACTGTCACAGTCAGGTCAGCGGTTTTCGCGTTTCCGTTTTCAGAGTAGCAGCAGGTCAAAATCGCGCTGCCGCTCGCAGGGGCTGTAAAATACCCGTTTGCAAGCGTTCCGCCTCCGTTTTTGATCGACCAGCTGCTGCTCTTCGCTTCCAGTGTGCCGTGGTCACTGTATCCGGCGATCAGAGGTATATTCAATAGATTCTTTGTCGCGCCTGCAGCCATTGAAATCGCTGAAGGAACAATCGAAAGCGAGGTTAAAGTCGGAAATGAGGTAATGATGGACGCGGTACAACCGAACAGCTTGGTCTGATCGAAGCCTGCAGTCATGCCTGCTCCGTTTAACTGATCTGTTGTCAGGCAGCTGCCGGCATACAGTTCCAGAGTCCCTGCTTCGTTCATCACACCCGGCAATACGTTGATCTGGCCTTTCAATCCGCAGTAGATCGGATTCTCGGCACTGTCTGTTGCCACTGAAAAAAGATAATAACTCTGTCCTGTCAATACAGTCAGATCGCCTTCCCGCTGGCTGTAATCAAAATTCGCATAACCGCCGAAAGTTCCGACTAAGCCGCCCAGTATCATTTTTTTCCCATAACAGGAATCAAGATTGGTTGTAGGATCCAGGACATTCAATTCCTGGCTGTCTGTAGCTTGTACCAGCTGCCACAGGATAAAAAAGATCTTTTCAGGGCTGCCTGCTTTAAGCGCTGCGCCCTGGAGCGCGTGGTTGGCGGAACACAACTGCACTCCAACCCGCATTTTGGTCTTTTCAGCCGGAGCAGAGTTCGATCCGAGAGGATCAGAAAGTACGCTTCCGCCACCTCCACAACCGTAAAAACAGATCGAAGCCAAAGTAAATAGGGTAATGATAAATATTGATGGGAACAATTTCTGTCCGGATATTCTGTTCATATTTCCCCGCTTTTCATAATAATTAATATTCATGATAAAGAAATACTAATTAAATGTCCAATTCCCCTTCACGGACTGTTCGTCACGCTCACATGTGTCGTGATAGTCTTGCCTCCCTCAATATATGTAATTTCGATCGTATCGACTCCTGGAGTTCCCGGAGCATTGTAAGTATTGACGGCAAAGCTGCCACGCACTGCGGCGTAACTCACTGCTGACACTTCGCTGGAGCTGTTGCTTGAGTAGAACACGTATTTGTGCAGATTAACCCCGCAATCATAGCCCGTGCTGGCCTGAACTTCGAGTGTCTTCGGGCTGGTTTCCATGTAAATTGGTGTGACTTCACCATTGGTGTAAGATGACCAGGCATCATTTTTGCGGTTATTACCCGTAGTTCCACCGCCGCAGATCACCCAGATTTTGTTATTGAATGCAAGACTGGTATGTCCGGCCCGTATCGGAAAAGCAGCTGTTGGCGTAGCCTCAGTCCAGTTTGAGCCATCAGTGGAGAACCAGATATCGTTTTTATAGGGACCTGACCAAGTATCGGCGATTCCCCCGATTATCCACATTTTGTTGTCCAGCACAATACTAGAATGTTGACATCTTGGAGAAAATGAAGCGCTGGCAGTGGCCTGAGTCCAGGTGACACCGTCTGTCGAGTAGTAAACATCATTCCAAACAGCAGAATCGTTGCTGCCACCGATAACCCACATTTTGTTGTTGTAAACAAGGCTCTGGTGGTTTGTTCGTATAAGTTTAGCGCTGGTCGTGGCCTTGGTCCAAGTGATTCCATCAACTGTGTACCAGGCATCGTTATGGTAACTCAGATAATATCCCCCGATGACCCACATTTTATTATCAAACACCACGCTGGTGTGTCCAGATCTGGCTGCAAAAGCAGCACTCGCAGTCGCCTGAGTCCAGGTTGCTCCATCAACTGAATACCAGACATCGTTACTAGCATCATTATTTGGCGCAGTCACGCCACCTATGACCCACATTTTATTGTCAAACACTAAGCTGGTATGAGATATGCGTTTAGAAAATGCCGCGTTTGAAGTGACTAAAGTCCAGGTTTTACCATCTGATGATGACCAAACATTGTTTGTATAGCTACTGTTGTCAAATCCCGCGATCACCCACATTTTGTTATTGTAAACTAAACTCTGGTGGTCAACGGCGTATGAACCGGTTGCAGAAGTTTCGCAAGTGTAGACTGCTCCGTAAATCGCAGAAAATGCCATGCTCTCCACGCTGTCACCTAAAGGCATTGTTATCTCCTTGGTTGCCGGGGTGTTCCAGTTGGTAGTCGCTTTGCACTCGATGGTGGCAGGAAATCCTCCCGAAACCGGCGCGCTCGTGCCGCTGTTGCGCCAGGATCCTTCGCCGGCCAGTCGCCATTGCGCACCTTGCGTAACGGCCAGATCCGGCGTCAGGTTGACTGTCAGCGTGTAAACGACCACATTGATTTCTATGGTCCCATTGAGCGTAACCGCTCCTTCGGTGTGAGTGGTTGTGAAAACCGCTTCTTCAACAGCACCTGGAGCTGTATAGAGATTGCCCACCAAACTGCCGCTGCCGGAAGTTTTGGTCCAGGTGATGTTCCGGACAACAGAGGTTCCATCATTATAATAGACTTCGGTAGTGGAAGGCAGAGTATAGGAAGTACTGACCTCAATCGTTGCTTCATGGGTGGATAGAGCCAGATTCACCGGTGTTTTCGCAGCACCGGACAGTTCCGAATACCAGACGTCATTTTTCTCGCCGCTGGAATCTCCTGCGATTACCCACATTTTGTTGTCAAACACAAGGCTCGTATGAGTGTCTCTTGGGGGGAAAGCGGCATAGGCAGTAGCCTGAACCCAATCCACTCCATTGATAGAATGCCAGACATCGTTTTTCTGGGCCCCGTCCGTTACTCCTGCGACTTCCCAAATATTATTGTCGTAAACCAGGCTGGCAAGGCAGCTTCTGGCGCTCCAGGCTGCGCTGGCTGTAGCCTGTGTCCAGTTGATGCCGTTTGTCGAATACCAGACATCATGCAGATCCCCGGTTTCTCCGGAATATCCACCGATCACCCACATTCTGTTGTCATAAACTATGCTGGAATGATAGCTTCTGGCGGAAAAATCAGCATTCCCTGTTGCCTGTGTCCAATTTATTCCGTCAGCCGAGTACCAGACATCATTTTTATCGATTTCCCCATCATTTCCGCCGATCACCCAAATTTTATTGTCAAAAACAAGGGAAGCATGGAATGCACGTGCTGAGAAGCCCGCTGTTGCAGTAGCGGATGTCCAGGTGCAGCCATCTGCAGAATACCAGACATCATTTTTCTTGTAGTTATATTGTTCCATACCGCCGATCAGCCACATCAGATTGTTGAATACTACGCTGGAATGATAACCTCTGGCGGAAAAACCTGCTCCAGGATAATTTGTTTTGACTTCAGTCCAGGCAGTTCCATCAGTGGAAGACCAGACATCGTTCTTTGGGCTGCTGACCATCCCATCTACCATCAATGTCCCGCCGATCACCCACATCTTGTTATTGAATACCAGACTGGAATGAGCTTGCCGCTTAGAAAATGCTGCGCCTGCGGTTGCCTGTATCCAATCTGAACAGAGCTGGCGAACCAGCAGATGCGCGGTGATTGTTTTGCCGTTTCCGGTGTAGCTGACCTCGATCGTGTCCACTGCCGGATTCGGTGCAGTGTAGATGCCGGTAGTGACGTTTCCTACCTCTGCCGCAAAACTCAAGCTGCCTGTTTCAGAGCTGGTCCCATTGGAATCGTAGATTGTGGCGGAAATCGAAGCAAGATTGCTGGTACAGCCTGCATAAGTTTCAAGAGTAACCAGATTCAGCGTCATGTAAAGAGGCGTGACTTCTACAGTGCCGCTGTCTGAGTACCAGACATCCTGAAGATAATCACCGTTGTCATCCTGCCCTGCAATCAACCACATTTTATTTTCATAGACGAAACCGGTATGCAAGCTCCTAGGTGTAAAATCCGCACTGGCAGTGGCTTGAACCCAATTCACTCCATCAGTGGAATACCAGATATCGTTAAAGCAATTGGATTCATCACAGCCGCCTATCACCCACATCTTATCATCATAGACAAAGCTGGTCTGGGCGCAGCGAGGGGAAAATGCAGCATTGTCCGTAGCTTGAACCCAGTTTGCCCCATCGGTTGAATACCAGACATCATTATAATAAGCTCCGCCTTCACCGTAGCAATATCCTCCGATTACCCACATTTTGTTGTCATAGACAAGACTTGAGTGGCTGCTACGGGCAGAAAAACCATTTCCGACAGGCTGCAACTGAACCCAGTTTGCGCCATCTGTTGAGTACCAGACATCGTTCAAGTAACCGTCGCCAATACCACCGATCACCCACATTTTGTTGTCATAGACAAGGCTTGAGTGGCTGCCACGCGCAGAAAAACCATCTCCGGCAGGTGGCACTTGAGTCCAGCTTGCGCCATCCGGGGAACACCAGACATCGTTCAAATAACCATCCCAGGCGCCACCTATCACCCACATCTTATCATCATAGACAAGGCTGGTGTGACAGTAACGTTCGGAAAAAATACTGCCTCCTGGTGTATGGAGATTCCAGACTTTTCCGTCTGCCGAGGAATAGACGTCATTTACTAAATATGGGTCTTCAGCTATCTGTCCGCCAATCACCCACATTTCGTTTTGGAAAACCATGCTGGAATGAGATACACGCGGGGAAAAATCTGCACTTTCTATTGCCCGATGCCAGACTGCACCCTGGCCTACGACCCGGATTTCCATTGTCGAAGTGAGAGTGGAATAAGTTGCGGAAAGTACCGCTTCCCCTGTGGTTTCTGAAGCTGTGTAAACATTGCTGGCATAGCTGCCGCTGCCTGAAACTTTGCTCCAGATGATGTCATGAACAGTGCATGAACCGTCATTGTAATAGACTTCAGTAGTGGAAGGCAGAGTATAGGAAGTATTAAGCTCGATCGTGGCTTCGCGGGTGGACAGGGCAAGATTCACTGGTGTGACCATTGCTGTGCCATTGCCTGAGTACCAGACATCATTTAAATAGCCGTTGATATCTTTCCCTCCGATCACCCACATTTTACTGTTGTAAACTATACTTGCATGGCAGTCTCTGGCGGAAAAATCCGCATTCGCTGTAGCCTGTATCCAATTCACTCCATCCGTGGAATACCAGGCTTCATTGTTGGAAGAATTCCCAGACATGTCCATAGAAACTGGCCCGGATGGGGAGGCAGGCATACCCGCTGATGAACTGCCACCGATCACCCACATTTTATTATCGTAAATCATGCTGGAATGCTTGTTTCTTGCAGAAAAATTTGCACTTGTTGTGGCGCAGGTCCAGTTTTCCCCGTCAGTCGAATACCAGGCATCATGCAAACAGCCGTTGATATCTTTCCCTCCGACCACCCACATTTTGTTGTCATAGACTATGCTGGAATGACCAAATCTTGCTGTAAAAGGTGGATCTGCTGCCTGGGACCAGTTAATTCCATCCGCGGAAAACCAGATATCCTTCATGGGGCTGGAGTAATCCTGACCGCCGATCACCCACATTTTATTGTCAAAGACCAGGCTTGAGTGGCTGCCGCGTGCGGGGAATGCTGCGGATTCTGACGTCAGAGTCCAATCTGCGCCATCTTCTGAGCACCAGACATCGTTGTAAAAACAGCCAGCCCCATAGCTGCCACCGATCACCCACATTTTATTCTGAAAGACCAGGCACGAATGATTAGAACGAGCAGAAAAATCATTGGTAGTTTGTTTCTGAGTCCAATTTGCACCGTCAGTTGAATACCAGACATCATTTTTATACTCGTTATCATTTCCTCCGATCACCCACATTTTGCTGTCATAGGCAAGGCTTGCATGATCAGATCGAGCAGGAAATTCCGCGGTTGCTGCAGCCTGATGCCAAAGCGAACCCTGGCTGACAACCTTGATTTCCATAGTCGTGTTGAGAGTGACCAGGTTTTCAGTGTAACTGGCCTGCAGTTCAATGGTATCAGTAGTTCCCGGGGCTTTGTAGCTGTTGCCTGACAGCGTTCCCTTGAGTGAAGGATTGCTCCAGCTGATGTTCTGAACGAGGAATGATCCATCATTATACTGGATCTCAGCAGTGGAAGGCAGTGTCAGGATTGAATTGACTTCGATAGTCTGCGACTTCTGCGCGAGCGGCAGATTGACCGGAAAATCCAGAGCAGTGGTTTCGCTGTACCAGACATCTTTTGTAACAGCAGAGCCGTTGCTGCCTCCGATCACCCATGTTCTGTCATAGAAAACGATGCAGGGAAGGTCCTGCCGTGCACTCCATTCAGCTGCAGCAGTTGTTTGGGTCCAGCTTGCGCCGTCAATGGAATACCAGATATCGTTCAAACCGCTGGTGGCGTAACCGCCACAGATCCATAACTTGTTGTCAAAAGCAAAACCTGCTTGACCCCATCTTGGAGTCCAGGCAGCTCCTGAAGTGACCAGAGTCCACGATTTGCCGTCAGTGGAGCACCAAACGTCGTTTAAATTACCGGAACCGCTGCCGCCGATTACCCACATCTTATTATCGTAAACAATGCTGGAATGATTGTTTCTGGCGCTGAAACCTGCGCTGGCTGTAACAAGATCCCAGCTGGCCCCGTCTACAGAACACCAGACATCATTGTGATTGAGACTGCCGTCGTAACCACCGATCACCCACATTTTGCCCTGATATACCAGGCATGAATGACCCCATCTGGCGCTCCATCCAGCAGTCGCAGCCTGTGTCCAGCTGCTGCCGTTTGCCGAATACCAGACATCGTTTTTAGCGGTAGTTCCGCTTTCCCAGCCACCCAGAACCCACATTTTATTATTGAAAACAACACTTGCATGTGCGCATCTTGGGCTCCAGTCTGAAGAAGTCGCGATCTGGACCCAGGAGATTGCATCAGTGGATGACCAGACATCATTTTTATCCGATGTGCCTCCGCCACCGATCACCCACATTTTCCCGTTGTAATTTAAGCTTGTATGGGCTCCACGGCTATCCCAGGGTGCTGCAGCGACAGCCATGCTCCAGGAAGCACCGTAAATAGCTGAGTAAGATCGGATCTCGATACTGTCAGCTCCAGGCATGATCGCAGAATAAACCCCTGGCCTGGTCCAGTTGGAGAGAGTTTTGCATTCGATGGTATAGCTTGAACCCTGCTGGATTTCAATTGTAGTTCCTGTGTTTTTCCAGGTCGCCCCGCCATCTGAGCTCCATTGAGAACCTGCTGCAACAGCACCTGCAGGTGACAGATTTATTGTCAGAACATGTAAGATCGCAGAATAGTCCCCTGTCTTTATCTCATCGCTGCCGCTCATCGCGCCAGTAATTGACTGAGGTGGATTGAAATTCGGGACTGTTTTGAAGGTGATTTCATAACTTGAGGCCTGCTGAATTTCAACTGTAGCTCCAGTATTTTTCCAAGTAGTACCACTATCAGCGCTCCACTGTGCACCGGCAGTGACAGCCCCGACAGGGGAGAGATTGACTGTCAGAACATGGTAAATCGCCGCATAATCCCCGGTTTTCACTTCATCGCTGGCGATTGCGCCTGTGATCGCAGAAGGAGTATTGAAATTTGCAATCTGTTTGAAGGTGATTTCATAACTAGTACCCTGTTGGATTTCCAGGGTTGAACCGCTGTTTTTCCATGTTGTGCCGCTGTCCAGGCTCCACTGTGCGCCGGCAGATACGGCCCCGGCAGTGGAGAGATTGACAGTCAGGATATGGTAAATCGCTGCATAATCCCCTGTTTTCACCTCATCGCTGCCGCTCATTACGCCAGTGATCACTGGTGGCGTGTTGAAATTTGCTGCCGGTTTGAAGGTGATTTCATAGCTTGAGGCCTGCTGAATCTCGGCTGTAGCGCCGCTGTTCCGCCAGGTAGTACCTGAATCCAGGCTCCATTGCGCGCCGGCTGCGATTGCAGAACCAGGAATGAGGTTGACTGTCAGCACACGATAGACAGGCAGATAGTTCACTGTTTCCACTGTATCCGAATTTCCCATGGTTTTGAGCAGATTCGCTGGAGTCGCATAGCCTGTTATGTTTTTGAAAGAGATTTCATAGGTCGAGGTTTCGGCAATTTCAGCTGTGGTTCCGCTTGATTTCCATGTGTTTCCGCTGTCCAGGCTCCATTGGGCTCCTGCAGTCACCGCTTCTACAGGAATGAGATTGACTGTCAGCAGATGAACCGGCCAGGCCGATACTGTCAGCACAAAATTCCTGGTCAGTGTAATTGTGTCTGTTACACAGGCAGCAGTAATTTCAGCTGTGCAGGGATAGGCTGCGGCAGTATAGATCAGACCTGCCAGGCTGCCCGGCCCTGCCTTGACCGCCCAGCTCAGGCCTGCTTCAATGGTCCTGCCGCTGTCATACACTACTTCGCCTGAAGCAGGAAGGCTGAGAGTTTCGGCTGGCAGCAGAGTGGTTTTGGGAAGTGTGACAGTCAGGTTCAGCGGAGTCTGAACAATATTGATCATGAAAGGAGCAGTTCTTGTGATATCGCCGTCAGTACTGATAAAGGTGATTTCCGCTGTCCCTGAGACTGCAGTTGCAGTGTAGGTGGATCCTGACAGCTGACCGCTGCCTGACAGAGTATAGGAAATACCTGATGCGGTGGCAGAGCTGCCGTTTGAATAATGGGCGCTGACAGTGATCTGGGAGAGGTCGATCACTGCATCAGGAAAAACGGTTTCACTGGTGGATGAAAGTGAGATATAGGAAAGAAATGGCTGTCCGATTGTGCCGAAGACAGGGCTGCTGCCGGCGCTGGAGCTGCTTATGAAGCGCTGAGGGCTGGTGCCGTCCGAGTGCATGATGAAAATGTTGTCGGCTCCAGAGCGGTCGCTTGTAAATGCGACCAGAGTCCCGTCAGGCGAAAAGCTGGGGTTTCTGTCGTCAGCAGCATTATTGGTCAGACGCGTGAGCTGAGTCCCGTCCCCGTGCATCAGATAGATCTCATTGTTCCCGCTGCGGTTACTGACAAATACAATCTTGCCGTCAACTGAAAAGCGCGGCTCAATCTCTGATGCTGAATTGTCGGTCAGCCTGGTCACTGCGCTGCCGTCATTCCGCATCAGATAGATTTCATTGTTTCCATCCCGGTTTGAGCTGAATACTAATTTCTGCCCGTCAGTAGAGAATCCAGGATATTCGTCGTCTGCCGGATTGCCGGTCAGATTCACTTGATTTCCTCCGTCAGAGTCCATCAGAAAGATTTCGCCGATCCCTGCAGTTTTTCTGACAAAGGCGATTTTAGATCCGTCAGGGGAATAAACAGGCTGTCCGTCGTCAGACCCTGAGGTGAGGGCAGTCACAAGAGTACCGTCGATATACATTTTGAAAATCTGACCATCCAGATTGCGGTTACTCTGGAAGATCAGTTTGTTTCCGTCAGGGGAGAAGGATGGGAATCCGTCGATCCAGGAATTTGAGGTCAGCTGCGTCTGCTGCAGTCCGTCAGAGCTGCTGAGGCAGATCTCGGAAGATGGACCGGACAGCAGATTGTAAGCAAGCCGCCAGTTGCCGCTGGGCGGGACTGGTGCCAGCACATGCAGCGTCAGGTCCAGGCTGCAGATAGTGCCTGCCAGGTCAGCCGACAATGTCAGGACAACTGTGCCTGGAGAATCAGGAGCAGTATATAAATTGTTCGCAATGCTGCCTCCGCCTGATTTAACGCTCCAGTTGAAATTCATGATCTCCACTGTGCCGTAGTCGTCGAAAACTCCGATCACGCGGGTTGAAGAGAGATCCAGACTGTCTGCCGGGTAAAGACTCTGTTCAGGCAGAGTGGCCAGCAGTGCGATAAATTGCGGCTGATGCAAAGTGACTTTATCGGATGTGCCGAGCACTGAACTCTGGTTGAAACCATAGTCTATACCAGCCTCAGCGAGCTGTGTGGTGGCGAAACTGTTGCCCTGATAGAGGTTTGTGGTGCCTGAGTCATTGACAGTACCGGGAAGCACGTTGATTTTCCCCTTCAGTCCGCAATACTGAGGCTGATTCTGGTCGTCCAGGGCGATTGCGAACAGGGTATAGCTGTTTCCTGCCAGTACTTTCACTTCACCGCTGTGCAGGCTGTAATTGAAATCAGCGAACCCTCCGAACGTCATCAGGTAATCCCCGTTTCTCATCTTTTTTCCGTAATAAGCTGAGGGAGAGAGAGTAGGATCAAACTGTTCTGCGCTTACTTCTCCAGTGACAGGAGAAAGATGCCAGAAAATCAGGATTATTTTGGCTAGATTTACCGGAGTTTTCTGGCTTGCTCCGTTTTTGAGGTATGAAGCCTGGGTAAATTCAAGGTTGATTTTGACCGGAACTTCTATCTGAGGAGTGGTTGATACCAGGTCGCTTAGAATGCCACCGCCACCGCCTCCGCCACAGCCGTAAATTATCAGCGAGATCAGGATCAGAAAAGAAAAGATGATCGATGCGATTTTAATATTTGTCCTGGCCTGCATTTCGCCTCCCAAAAAATAAATTTTAAAATAATGATTAAGGTAATCTGATTAAGGATAATCTAAACAATGATCAAGAATCAATCTGAAAACTATTCGAGACAAATTTTATGAAGAAAAATGAAAAATCAGACCTTCCAGACACAGACGGGCTGATTTTCAATGAAATTTCAGATCAGGGTTTGAGGATTTCTCCGTCATTTGGACAGAATTTCCAGTGAGGAAGAGCTTCCTTGCCGCAGACCGAACAGTTTTTTTTCTGGCCGACCGCGATTTCGCGCAACAGTTTATTAAGCAGGGCCGGGTCAAAGTTCTTTTTTTGCGACACGTAATCCTCCAAAAGTAAATCTAAGACTCTTTAGTATTTTATCGGAACATCTGGATTTAATTTTACTGCACCCGACTACCAAAGAAATTTCAGGCAACATACAGGGGAATTGCCGATTTTCTTGACTATCTGGTGGCGTTTTAGTAAATTTATCTGCAGATTGATTCTTTTGTAAGAGGCTCTATGTATAAGTTTCTGGATTACCTTGAAGATGATCAGAAGAGTTGCGTACTCGAAGATGACATTGCAGTTTCTGCAGGTGCAGGAGCCGGAAAAACCAGATCTCTCATCTATAAAATAATCCACCTGATCGAATCAAGGAAAATTGCTCCTGAGAAAATCCTGGTGATTGCCCCTGACCTGTTTTCGATCCGCTGCCTTAAAGAGGAAATGGAACTCTTTCTCGCTTCTTCACTCTCCAGGATCAAATTTTCCACCATTTCAGCTTTGGCAATTGATTTTTACCGGTTCCTGAGCGGAAAAAAAGGTACGGTTTACGGTTATGCAGATCTCTGCGAAAATTCGGAACTGCTGCTCAAACTGAACGAAAAGAAACGTGAAGAATTTCTCTCAAACTGGTTGAACTTTTACCAGAGTGGTGGTGATATCTCAAAAGACGAGGAATTTCAGAAAATCAGGCAGGAATTTGAAGAAAAACTCAGCAAACTGAGCATCTCTGTACCGGAAAAACTGATCTATGACGCCTATCATTCTGAAAAGAAGAAGCTGGATGATTTTTTCCTGGAAAAGGAATTCCTGATCCTGGACGGACTGGAATTACTGACACCTGCCGAATACGAACTGTTCAAAACAATCGCAGACGGCAAAAAAATCTGGGTCACTACAGACGGGGAATATTGCATTACAGCAGGCAGCAGACTTTCCACAGCCAGAAAAGACATCTCCATTACTGAAGCCCGTAAAGGTGAGCGGCTCAAATGCGCTGCCGGATTCGGCAAGATCAGCGAGGGACGAGTCGAGGAAATAGAGAAGAAGAATTATCAGGGACTGGTAATCAGAATTTCTACCAAAGGCGGCAGAGAGGTTGTGGTAACCCCGAACCATCTAATGTTTGCCCGCATGAGCGAGGGTGAAGGATATAGAGTCGCTCTGGTCAGGGACAAAAACGGCAGCTGGCTTTCATTGCTTGAACACGATTTTGAACGCAACCATTCCAAAAAAAAAGAAGCCATAGTCAGAATCTGGATTTTAAGGACTTTCCGGGATTCCTCCAAAGCCCTTTATTATCAACAATATCTTTCCTGCCTTTACGGGATCCCGTTTTTTTCGACAGTGCAGCGGTTGAAATCAAGCGAGGTTCTCAAATTTAAGGAAGCCCTGGAACTGGATCAGAAAGTGGAACGCCTCAAACGGGACTTTTTCCTCTATGATTCTTATCCCCATTATGCATTACAGGGTCCTGACGGCAAGCATCTGAAAATGATTTTTTTCGGCGGTGAATTCAAGGAACGCTGGCATCAGCATCTGCTTAAACTGAACGCTGATCCCAAGATTTTCGATCGCGATCTTAAGCCCATCAAATCCAAGGGTGAAAACTGGTATGTCCAGACTGAAAAGAAGAAATTCGAGGATGCCTTGAAGTTCGGCGCAACGCTCAGTTCAATCGAAACCCTGGAAACCCTCAAACTGATCAAGGCCACAGACGGAGCCCCGTTCCAGTTCATGCCGGCAAGCCATGTCCAATCCGGCATGTGGATCCCGGTAGTATGCGGGGACAGGATCAAAGAAGATACCGTTGCATCAGTGGACTGGATGGAATACAACGGTGAAGTATTTGACCTGAACCTTCCTGATTATAGAAATTTCGTGGTGGAAGGAATTGTGGTCCATAATTCTTCTCCTGCGGGATTCAAGGGGCAGTTCAACTCCCTGAATGCCCTTATAAAGGATTTTCCAAATCTGAAAACCCGGAAGCTTACCAGGAATTACAGGAACAATCCGCAGATACTGTCTTTTGCAAATGAATTCCGAGAGGAAAAAATGATATCTTCCCAGACTGAGGAATCCGAACCTCAATCCAGAATCGTTCTTTATAATGCCCACGACGAGCATGGTGAAGTAAATTATATCATCGACAAGATCCAGGCCATTATTTTCAAAGAAGGCCGGGCTTATGCAGATTTCGGGATTCTCTACCGCCTGCCCCGCCAGGCTGACGTTTTCGCGGAACAATTCAATAAGAAAGGCATTCCCCACCGGATCATCAGCAGCGAAAATTATTATATCTATAAAGAAATCAAGGATCTCATCTCATATTTGCGTGTGATTTTCAATACTGAAGATGATCTCAGCCTGAAGCGCATCATTAATGTACCACGGCGTGGAATCGGGGAACGGACCATTGACCTGATCGAAGAAAACATGAAGAAAACCGGCTCGTCTTTTTATGACTCTCTGAAAGCCGTGCTGCAGCTGAAAGAATTTCCCCTCAGATTCGTGAAACAGGTCGAAGGTTTCAGGGACCTGATTGAGGAACTGATCGTGGATTCAGGAAAATTTTCCCCGACCGAGTTTGTTGATGTAATGATCAAAAAGAGTGATGTGATCAGTGAGATCTCCAAAGTCAACAGCAACAAGTCCTTTGATGCGATCAGCAATGTCAAACTGTTCCCTGAAAAAATGCGCGCCTTTTTTGAAGGCCATGCCGATCGTAGTCTGATCGATTTTCTGGATTACCTAGTGATCCAGAATCCGCTTGATGATTATTGCGAGGAAAATGCGATCCTGCTTACTGATTATTCGATAGTCCACCAATTGAATTTTCCGGTGCTTTTCCTGCCCGGGCTTGAAGACGGGATTACACCCTACAGGCTTTCCCAGGAAAGTAAAAGAGAAATGGATCTGTTCCTGAGAGCTCTGGCTTGTGGGAGGGAGCGGATTTTTCTCAGTTACGCTTCCTATCGCAGGCTCCCTGGGGAGCAGAGCAGTGGAAAATTGACACCTTTCCTCTCCAAGTGTCTGGGCAAGATTTTTACGGAGGAAAAAGAAGAACAGTCCGCAGATACCAGAAAAGCAGTGGCTGACGCCGGTAAGAAAAACATTAAAGCCGGGGTTCAGATCGGAGACATGGTATCTCACAGGATGTGGGGTCGCGGCGTGATCACTCAGATCGACGGGTCAGGTGAAGAAGCCATGCTGACGATCGAGTTTGAGAACGAAGGTCAGAAAAAACTGATGATGAAATACGCGCCGCTGCAGAAGATGTGAGTTTATTAGATGCCTGTTTATAATTTGAAACCGACGCACACTGAATGTTTCGATAAAGCCCTGGAAAAGTTTCAACCTGAAACCCCTGAGGACAATCTCAGGAAATGCTCGATCGAATTCATCACTTATGATTCGGACGAATCTTTGCTTACTTTCCGGCTGAACCTGCAGGACAACATTTCCAATCAGGCAGAATTGTTTCTGAAAAAGGCACTCGCCGAGATTTTCCCGGGTTATAAGGAGGTCAGGCTCTCATATCGGAAGAAAGAAACACCTTCGTTTCCGACCGTCAAACCTACGGCAGAGAAAGCAACCCCCCAGCAGAAAAAAAATTCCTCTTCTCAACGGGCGATAATGATCTCCGAACTCGCTGATTTTGAAGGCAAGCAGGTCACGATTTACGGGGAGATAACTCAGATTGAAAAGATCGAGACTAAGAGCGGTACCAGTTTCATAAAGTTGGATGTCTATGATTTTACCGATTCCATTTGCGTGAAAACATTCAAGAAGGATAATTTTTCGAGTGAAAAGGGCGATTTCGTAATGGTGCGCGGCAAGGTGGAATTCGACAAATTTGAACAGGAGCAGGTAATCCTGGCGCAGAGGATCGAAGCTTCCGAACCCGCGAAGAGGGTGGATACTGCCCCGGAAAAAAGGGTTGAGCTGCATATGCACAGCAAGCTGTCCGCGATGGACGGCATGAGCGACATTGGAGAAATTGTTGCCACTGCCAGGGAATTCGGGCACAAGGCCATTGCTCTCACTGATCATGGGGTTGTACAGGGTTATCCTGATTTTTACGAAAAAGCTAGGGAGGCGGGACTCAAGCCGATTTTCGGCATGGAAGGTTATCTGATCGACGATTCAGACAAGAAGAGCGACCTGAAAAGCGCCAGGCGTAATCATATCAATATCCTGGTCAAGAACAGGACCGGCCTGAAAAATATTTATAAACTGGTTTCTTACTCCCATCTTGACGATTTCTACAAGAAACCGCGCATCAGGAAGAGCCTGCTGCTCTCTCACCGTGAGGGGCTGCTCCTGGGTACGGCCTGCGAAGCCGGAGAATTGACCAGAGCTTATCTGGAAAGCCCGGAAAATACCGATCGCCTCCGCTCAATTGCAGGATTCTACGATTTTCTGGAAATCATGCCCAAATCCAACAATTTGTTTCTGATACGGGAAGGCAAGCTGCACTCTGAACAAGACCTGGAAAGGATGAATCAGGCATTCTTCCAGCTGGCGCTGGATACGGGAAAGCTCTGCGTGGCGACCGGAGATTCCCATTACATCCACCCCCATGATGCGATCAACCGTGAAATCATACAATTTACTCAGGGATATGAAGAATCCTCCAATCAAGCCGGGTTATTTTTCCGCACTACAGACGAAATGCTCGCTGAATTCAATTACCTGGGTGAAGAAATGTCCAGACTGGCAGTGATTGTCAATCCTGCATTGATCGCGGCGCAGATCGAGGAGATTGCCCCGATCCCCAAGGGTTTCTACCCGCCAAAGATCGCCAATGCAGAGGAGGAGTTGAAAAAGATAGTCTATGAAAATGCCAGGATGCGTTATGGCGATAAGCTTCCAGAGATCGTGGCAAAGCGTCTGGAAAAAGAATTGACACCCATCTGCAAACATGGATTTTCCGATCTGTATTACATTGCACATAAGATAGTGAAATTTTCAGTTAACAGAGGCTATCAGGTTGGTTCAAGGGGGTCTGTCGGAAGCTCTTTCGTTGCAGCGATGGCCGACATCACTGAAGTCAACCCGCTGCCCCCGCATTATTTATGCATGGATTGTGGATATTCCGACTTTGAGCATGGAATCGCAGTTGAATGTGGAGCAGATCTGCCTGACAGGAATTGCCCGAAATGCGGGGTGAGGTGTCAAAAGGAAGGCTTTCTGATTCCTTTCGAAGTCTTTCTGGGCTTCGAGGGCGACAAAGTGCCTGATATAGACCTGAACTTTTCAGGGGAGATTCAGGCAGAGGTCCATCGTTACACGGAAAGCCTCTTCGGAGCCAATAAGAGTTTCAAAGCAGGCACTATCAACACATTCCAGGACAAGGCAGTCAAAGCCTGTATCGATAAATATGTCCGGGAAAAGGGGATCCCGCTGCGTAAGGCTGAGGTCAGGAGACTGATCAATGAATGCGTAGGCATCAAACGTACCACCGGCCAGCATCCAGGTGGAATCATCGTGCTTCCGGAAGACAAGGAGATTTTCGATTTCTGCCCTGTGCAGCATCCCGCTGATGACAAGGGCAAGCAAGTGATCACCACTCATTTCGATTATCATGTGATGGATAAGCAGCTGGTTAAGCTGGACCTGTTGGGGCACGACAATCCCACGATCATCAAGATGCTAGAGGAAACCACCGGTCTTAAAGCAGATCAGATCCCTCTTGACGACAGGGAAACTCTGAAACTTTTTCAGGACGTGAAGACTCTGGGAGTCCCGGAATTCGGCACTTCATTCGTACGCCAGGTGCTGGAAGACGTCAAGGTCAAGAATTTCGGCGACATTGTCAGGGTCTGCGGACTTACCCACGGCACGGATGTCTGGCTCAACAATGCTAAAAACCTGGTGGAAAAGGGCAAGGAATTTTCCAGTGTAATCACCATGAGGGACGACATTCTGAAATATCTGGTTTCAATGAAACTTCCTGAAAAGACAGCGTTCGAGATCATGGAATTTGTAAGAAAGGGTAAATTCAACAAACTTAAGCCGGAACAGATTGCATTAATGCAGGAAAATGGCGTTCCTGAGTGGTACATAGAGTCCTGCAGGAAAATCAAGTATCTTTTCCCCAAGGCTCACGCGGTGGCTTACGCGGTAGCCTCGTTCCGGATCGCCTATTACAAAGTCCATCATCCGCTGGCTTTTTATTCCACTTATTTTTCGATCAGGCCGGACGTTTTTGATTATGAGAGTGTGATCTGCGGTCGTGAGGGGATCAGGAAAAAAATCAATTATATCAGCACTCTTTCCAAGGAAGAAAAAACCAAACGATACGAGGATTTGTCGGGGATCCTGGAAGTGGCTTTTGAGATGTGTGAGCGAGGTTTCGATTTCCTGCCGATTTCCCTGGAGTCATCGGATTCGAACCAGTTTATCGTCAGGAATGAAGGTCTGACCTGCCCGTTTTCAGCCCTGGATGGGGTCGGATCTCAGGCTGCGATCAATATCGTCGAAGCCAAGAAGGAAAAACCGTTCAGTTCTGTGGAAGACTTGCAGATCAGGGCCAAGCTCAACAATACCGTGATCGAACACTTGAAAAAGGCTCATGTCTTCCGTGATCTGCCTGAGACTGAGCAATTGTGTTTCTTTTAGCAGCTGGCAAGTTACACTTGCCCTGATAGTTATGCGCTGGAAGTGGGAAGATCACTACATTACGTTGGTTATTGATTATGAAAATCGGCATTCTAACCATGTATTACCCCCCGGAAGTTGGCGCTCCCCAGCGCAGACTGTCCGAACTTGCTGATTTTTTCGTAAAAAACGGGCATTCAGTGACAGTGTTCACTACATTTCCGAATTACCCGGATGGCAGGTTGAAAGGGAAGTATGATCAGATTTTATTCAAAAATGAAATCAACGGAATCAGAATAATCCGCAGTTATTCCCATTTCCGAACGGATCCCGGGATCTTTGATCGACTGGCATCCCATCTTTCGTTCATGCTAAGTTCAAGCATAGCACTAGTTTTTTCGCCGCAGCTTGACCTGCTGATCGTGGAATCACCGCCGCTGTTTCTGGGCCTGACCGGGGTGTTCGCCCGAATCTTCAAAAAATCGCGGATGGTGTTTCACGTATCTGATCTCTGGCCCGACAGCATCAGGGAACTCGGGGCTTTGAAGAATGAGAGCTGCTTGAAGATGCTTGAATGGATCGAGGAATTCATCTACCACCGCTCTGCCGCTATTGTGGCTGTTACAAAGGGGATTCACCGGAATCTCAAGCGCAGAGGATTCAAGAGGCTCGCATTCATCCCAAACGGTGTGGACCTCGACCGGATCACAGTGCGAGCTGATAAATGCAGCCTGACTCTTGATAGATTCGGGCTTACCAGCACGGATTTTATTGCATTGTATGCCGGGACTTTTGGACTCGCTCATCCGCTGGAACTGATTATTGAAGCGGCCAGCAGGCTGGAATTCAAGCTGCCTGATCTGAAGTTTCTGCTGGTCGGCGGAGGGGCAAGGTTTGAGGAGATCAGGGCTCTGGCTTTTAAACTCTCAAACGTGATTGTGGTACCGCCTGTTCCCATGGAGGAAATGGACGGACTTCTGTCTGTTGCCGACACTTTAGTGCTTGCACTGAAGGATCTCCCGCTTTTTTCAGGAGCTCTGCCGTCGAAAATTTATGAAGCAAACGGAGCGGGAAAACCGGTTCTGGCACTGTTGGACGGCGAGACAAGAAGTTATTTCGAGAAATCCGGGGGAGGCGAGGCGCTGGGTTTTGGAAGAGCCGATCAACTGGCCGGAAGGCTTCACTATTATTATCATCACAGGGAAGAGCTGGCTGTGATGGGCCGGAAAGGCCGTGCCTACGTAGAACAGAAATACAGTCGTGAAGCCCTGGGACGAAGGTACCTGCGGCTTTTCGAGCGGATCATGAAAAAAAGACATCAGTAAAATGAATTTTTCCTACATAACAACTTACTAACTTACCAACAGACAAACTTCAATTCATGAACAGGCAGTAACAGATATCATCTGTACTAAAGTGTCCCTGATTTCACTTCCCCGGATGATTTGATTTCTGCCGTGGCTGCAGCATCCGCCTGAGCAGAAGTTTCAATCGTTGTTTCTGTGGTTGTCTCAACGGTTGTTTCCACAGTTCCAAGCAGGATCTCACTGGTGGCAGAAGGAACCGCAGGAGCTGCAGGAACTTCCGGGGATTGAACAGTATTCACAGGCTGAGGCTGTGGAACAGCAGGAGCGGGCGGCTCATTTTTCGGCTGTTCGACTGGTCTGACGGTTTCAGCTGGCTGAGCAGGAGCTGAAACAGTTTCCGCAGTTGCTGCAGGCACAGGGACCTGAGGTTGTGCTGCGGTAGAGGTCTGCTGCGGAACTGTATTTTGAGGAGCAGGCGTACCTTGAGGAGTAGCCGTCTGAGCTGGGGCCGGGGCAGTGGTGGGTTCAGGCTGGGATGGAGTAGTGGTCGGGGTCGTTGGAGCAGTTGGCTGAGGTTCCTCTTTCTTGTTTTTTTTCAGGAGCAGATCCAGCAGTTTCTTTTTCCCTGTTTCCACAGCTGCGTTGATCGCCACTTTTTTGCTGATATTGATCAGGTTTTCCGCCAGATTAAGGTCGGGCGCAGTCAGCGTTCCCTTGATGCTGAAGGGAAATGTAAAGTCTTTTGAGCCGAGTTTATCGGTAAGTTTCATCTGTTCAATCAGTTTCTGCTTGAAAGTAATTTCTGCCTCTGCGTTCATGTTCCAGGCCAGGTCCATGTTTCCATGAGTAGTGATCGCGAGCATGTCGGAGTCGATTCTGCTGTTCTGGCTGGAAAGTATGCCATTAGCGATTGCAACGTTCCCCGCGAACTCGGAAGTCGTGATTTTTTCCAGAAAATCGGCCTTGAAATATTTGCTTAGCATCTGGGACAGCTTGACCAGAACCGGCAGGGACTGGATAGTTCCTTTGCTGACCTGGTAATCCATCTTGCCTGTGACGGTCTTGATATCGGAGCCGCTGCCGGAAATTCTGCTGTTATCGACACTCACCGTGCCCAGGATGTTGTTCCGGAGCGGAGTATTAAGGGAGAGAAAATCGTTGACATCAGCATCTTTCAGGCTGACCCTGAAATCGTATCCAATCGGGGTTTTATTGACTTCAACTGTACCCTCGCCCACTGAAGTACCCTTGAATGTATTGAATTTCAAGTCCCTGATATGCAGCAGCCATGTTTTATAGGCAAAGGAGCATTTGGCGGATAGCTCAGAAATCGGACACAGCAGATTCTCGCCGGGTGCCTTGGGATAGATGATTCCCAAGGAATCGGATTTAAGGTCTGCATTGATCAGAAAGTCGAGGATGTCACCCTTGAGACTCCCTGTTGCATTGGCTTCACCGGTGAAGTTCAGACCGCCGAATGCGAAATTCTGCGGGAGTTCCGCCAGATTGTAGCCTGGAATCTGGAAAATGAAATTGAGGATTCTGAAATCCGTGATGTCTCCGGAAACAGTAGCCGTACTATTCAAAAGCTTTACTGTTGTCTGAGGGATTTTAACTCCCCGGCCGCTGACAACTATGTCTGTCTTGGGTATTTCAAGTCTGTTCTTAAAATTCGGGGGTATGAAAGAGAAATCCCTGACAGCGACAGTCCCTGAATAATCCGGCAGTTTAAGCGCACCGGTTTTAGCGCCTGCGGGAGGGAGGCTGCCTTTGACCTCGAAATCAAGGGTCACTTTGCCAGCAGGTTTATATTGATCGAGGATCGGCTTGTATCCCTTGGGAATGAAAGAACTGAGCTTTTCCATCACCAGTTGGGAGCTCTTGATTTTCAGGTTCAGCACAGGCTTGGAAAAATTGGTGACAGTACCGGATACATCCAGATTGCCGTCAGGGGTTTCCAGCTTCAGACTGGAAATGTTGCAGGCATTTTTCTCTATCCTGCACTTTGCTGCGATGCTAAGCTGCTGTGGATAGAACTTCGGGACCGATATTCTCAGGGTAGAATCGTTCATATCCAAAGAATTGATGCTGATTTCAAAGGAGCCTTTTTCATTCTTGAGCATTCCCTTGAGGTCGGTTTTGAGGGAAACTGCTCCAGAGAGTTTGAAATCTGATCCGAGAGTTTCCATGATGTCGGATTTATTTAGATCTGCAAATATTTTTACCATCCTCATGATATCATTCGTGATATTGAAATTATCAGCATCGAGATTGAAGTTTAACTCTCCTTTTCCCTGATAGTCGGAAATGTTCCCTGACAGCTTAAGCTTGTTGCCGAAAATCTGTGCAGTCAAGCCGGGAGTGGAGATGTTCTTACTGTCAAGTTTGACCTGTCCGCTGATGTTTTCCAGTTGTACGCCGTAATCAGGGATTCTGAAAGAGGCATTGTCCAGGCTGATGCTTCCCTGCAGAGTGAGTTTTTCGGGTTCTGCCAGATTGGCTGCAGCGAGATCAAAGCCGGTATTTCCATTTGCTGCTAGCTGCATTGCTTTTTTTACCGGCAGTTTGCCCAGGTCGATTTTTTTACTGCTCAGCTTGAGAGAGCTGTCCTTTGATGACATATCCGTGTTCAGATTGAAGGAAACTTGATTTTTGAAAACATCCAGGTTGCCGTCAGCTTTCAGTTTGTTGTCGACAAGGGACAGGCTGGAGTTGATGTTTTCGAGGGTCAGCGCCGACTGGGTGAGATACACTCCGAGGCCGGAGTCCTGATAAGTGACTCTGCCCTTGCGGATCCGGATGTCGCTGAAATTCAGTGAAAAATCACCGGCTGAAGCTGTCAGCGAGCAGAGCGCCAGCTGCTGATGAGGCAGTTCGCCAAGCAGATCGGAAAAGTTGTATTTCCCATCCTGCAGCTTTTTCAGCCTGATATCCGGATTCTGAAACAAAAGTTCAGTCACCTGGATTTTCTTCTGGATCAGAGCTGAAATAGAAAGCTTCAAAGAAAGGCTCTGACAGGAGATGAAATTTTCGCTGTCACCCTTTTCACCTACTTTAACTCCTGCCAGATTGACGGAGAGCGGGAAAGGTGTGATATCAAGGCTTTCAATCGTGATGTTGCGTTTCAACTGCTCAGAAATCCTGGCGATTGCCATTTCCTTGATCTTATCCTTGGGGACAAGGTAATAAGCTCCAGCCAGGACAAGACAGAAAACAACGGCGATCACGCTAAGAAAGATCAGAAGTTTCTTCATAAAGAAAAACCCTCGCTACTCTTTGATTAATATTACAGGTGATTTCATAGCTGATGGTTCCCGCGATTTTTGCCCACTCAAAGGCGTCGAAACGCAGGGTTCTGCTTTTTCCCATCAAAATCACCGGTTCTCCGGTTGAAAAATCAGGATCAGGTCCGATGTCCACCATGATCTGGTCCATGCAGACCCTGCCGATCTGCGGGTAGAATCTGTCCCTGATGATCACCTTCCCTTTGCCCGAAAGATGACGGTTGTAGCCATCCGCATAACCGGCCGGCAGAGTGGCTACGCAGGTCTCACGCTCTATCTGGTGTGTGCGCCCATAACTGATGGTTTCGCCGGGATAGCAGCGCTTGATGAAACTGATCCTGGTGACCAGCGTCATTACAGGTTCAATCGGCACTGATCCGCTGACTTCTCCGGAAGGCGGATATCCGTAAAGCATGATGCCTGGTCTCACCATCTCCAGATAGGTCTCCGGAAGATCAAGGATCGCACCGCTGTTCGCAGTGTGCCGCAATTTGATGGAAAGCCCGGATTCGGATAGTTTTTCACAGATCGAATGGAAAATTTCAAGTTGTTCCAAAGTAAATGTCTTATCTTTGACATCGGAAACCGGGAAGTGAGTCATGATCCCTGCGATCTGCAAATTCTTCAAGTTTGCGATTCCTTGGATTTCCTGAACACATCTGCTGCTGTGGAAGCCGATGCGCCCCATCCCGGTATCAAGCTTGATTTGAATCTTAGCTGTTTTTCCGAGAAGTTTGGCCTGCCTGTCGATATCAACAGCCAGCGAAGTATCAGCTACTGAAATCTCAAGGTCATGCTGCAGGGCCACTAAAATCTCCTCAGGCAGGCAGGGGCTGAACTTCATGATCGGCAGATGGATCCCTGCTTCCCTGAGCTCAATCCCTTCAGGGATTGTCGCCACTCCGATGTAATCCACAATTCCCGATTTCTGTGCTTCATGGGCAAGTGGAACTGCGCCATGTCCGTAGGCATTAGCCTTCAGAGCCACACAGATCCGGCAGTGCGGGCCGATTTTCTTCTTGATGGCCTCGAGATTCTGGCGGAAGCGGTTTACATGGATATAGGCTCTGGTGAGCTGAATCATTTTGAAAGTTTGAGAAATGTGTTCAAATCGTCTACGAAAGTGTCCACCTCGAAGCCATGCGCAACCAGTCCGTCCTTGAGACTCTCGAAAGTCGCAGCGAAACAGCCGATGCACCCCAGGTTGTGCTGGGAAAAGAAGGCGATGGCTTCAGGATATTTCTCGAGAATGCTTGTTATAGTCATGTCTTTGTTGATCATGGTTTTCCTCCTGCTGCAGATGGGTGGATTTTAACAGGGGAAAAGGTGTTTGTCAAAATTTGGAAATTTTACTATTCTGAGTGTATGATGATAAAAGGGGCAGACATGATAAAAACAATCTTTTTCTTGATAATGCTTCTGGTGTCAAGATCCGGTCTTTATGCTGCACAGACAGGCGAGCTTGAATCCGGTTGGATTGAAAACACGCCACCAGGGATGGATTTTTCGCTGAAAACTCCTCCAGACTGGCTCTCCCATACTGAACAGCCGGGTTCCGCGTTTCAGGTGCTGGCTCCAAAGGAAGACACACTGGAGTCGATGCCCCGCAAATTCAGCGTCCGCACAGAGAGGGTGCCTGTGGGAATGACACTCAATGAATATCTGACTGATTCCGAATCTGAAATCAGACAGTTTACCGGATACAGGCTGCTGTCAACGCAGGAGATCAAAATCTCTGATCAGACTGGTGTCTGCATGCTGTTCATGTACAATCTCGGTTCCCTGACCCTGGAAGTGAATACCTGGATCACGCTCAGAGACAGGAGAGCGTATGTAGTCACTGCCACTGCCGAGGAATGGCGGTTTGCCCGGGCTCTGCCTCTTTTCCGCCGGATTTTTTTGACTTTCAAGTTCACCAGGGTCCAGGAATCCGGCAGAAGCGGGAGCATGGAAGTGGACGCTTACAGAGACGGACGATATTACAATTACAGATATGGATTTTCGCTCGAACCCCCGACAGGCTGGGCTAGACCTCCCAAGTTCATGGGCTTCATTTTTTCGGCAGTGGCTCCTCCGGACGGAGCTATGGATGCTTTACAGGAAAACATGAATCTCAACTGCGAAACCACGGGAGAAGTATCACTGGAACGTTATTCTGAAAGGACCTACTCTGGAATCAGAAACCTTCTGAGCGATGTTGAAATCATTGATTCCGGCGAGATCTCAGCCGGGGGTTTAAAAGCCAGATTCATGGTTTTGAAATATCTGATGGGCAAGCTTGAAATACAGGCGATGCAATTCTTTTTATTGCATGAAGGCAAAGCCGTTCTGGCTACGTATGCTTCTGAACCGAAGGCGTTTGGAAAATACAGAGCTGTATTCGAAAAATCGTTTTCCACTTTCAGGACTGAGGAGACCAGGGTTTTCAATCACAGCAACGAAATCAGGATTTCGGGATACTATGAAAATTATGACCTGGGTTTCAGCGTGAGCTATCCACCTGACTGGGAACTCAATCAAGGCGTGATGGGAACACAGATCATGGTAGTAAGCCAGCCGGCAGGTGATAATGATACTTTCCGGGAATATTTCAATCTGATCCTGGAAGAGATCCCTGCAGGAATTTCAGAGGCTGAATTTCTAAAAAACGAAAACCGCAACCTGCAGGCCATGCTTCAGAAATTCACTGTTTACAGCAGAGGAGAGGATAATATTTTCGGTTATCCTTCGCACTGGATGGTGGCGACATACAGGATGGGAGTAGTAGAGATAGAAGCCCTGATAATCAGGATTGTCAAGGATAACAAAGTTTTTTCATTCACATTCTGCTCTGAGCCGTCGTCCTTTGAAACCTATTTTCCGATCTTCAAGGACATCGCAGGCAAGATCAGGATATTTTAATCAAGACAAGAATTTCTTGAGGAAATACCAGCCTTCTTTTCTGAATTCAAATAGAAATTTGAGCAGGTCCCTGAATCTGTGATTGCGCAGATAAAGATAAAGATAAGAGCTGAGTTGAAACAGTTCCAGAGTGCGGCGGGATAAATTATCAAGTTCCAGAGCATTACCAAGCTGATTGTTGTAATCCGAAAATCTGCGGGTGATCAGTCTTAGACCTCCGTAATTCATGGCCGCGAGAACATTATAAACAGTACCAGGATAAGGAGTACCGATGGAAATTGATGCCATCTCCGGATTGGTTTTGCCGATCAGGGTCATTGTTTTCAAAATAGAGTAGAGATCTTCGTTTGGAGCTCCAAGAATGAAATTGAGGTCAAGAGAAATTCCAGCCTGTTTCACCATTTTCGCCGCAGACAGAATCTGATTTCTGGTTATCCCTTTTTTCCATTCCTCTAAGATTCCAGGATCACCGCTTTCCGCGCCTATGATCAATTGCCAGCAGCCTGAAACCTTCATCTCAGATAAAAGTTCCTGATCCAGCAGATCTGCTCTGGTGGAAGCCGCCCATTTCAACTTGTGCTGAAGATTTTGATTTCTGATGGCAGCCAGCAACTGCAGTGTATATTCTCTGTCCAAAGTGAAGGATTCATCTGCGAATTCCAGATAATCGAAGCTGTAATCACGGAGCAGTGTCGCGATTTCGCTTGCGACATTTTCAGGAGTTCTCCTGCGCAGATTCCTGCCAAGTACAGATCCGCAGAAAATGCAGGAAAAAGGGCAGCCCCGGGAGGTCATCACGAACATTTTTCTGAAATGGCCGGTATATCCGCTGTAATCGGGAAGAGGCAGCTTGTCTGTATCACTGCAAGCCTTCACAAGAGGGCCGTGATAAACAACTCCCTGCTCGCGGTAAAAGAGATTGGGAATCCTGCAGAATTCAGATGAAGATAATTTATCGCAGGTATCGCTCACAGTTTCTTCTGCTTCCCCTCTTGCAACAAAGTCGAGGAAGGGATAATAAGAAAGCAGCTGCCTGGGCATGGCATTGGCATGGCTGCCCCCGAAAATCACGGGGATGCCGGCTTCATGGAGAGCTTTGGCTATCACGAGACCGCGGGAAAAATCGAAAGTTCGAGAAGTAATGCCGACGAGATTCGGCTTTTCAACTCTGCAGGCCTGGATCGCCTGGGCTGTGGAAAATCCGTTGAATTTGGAGTCTATGATCTTGCAGTCATGCTTCCTGGAACGCAATGCCCCACAAAGGTACCCGAGACCAAGATGCGGATATTGACGGTACTCATGGAGATGTTCGCCATTGCTGGGAGAGGGAGGATTGATCAGGATCACTTTCATCTTTCCATCTTATCACATGGAAAGATATCAGATGAAGGATTTCATGGAAAAAAGAAAGACTTTTGGTAAAAATGCAAATTCATTTTACGGGAAATATTTACCCGTTAAGAAGCATTATACGGTAAAAAATAAACGAATCTGTTTAGTTCGGATTTCTAATTAAAGGCATTGAAATGCATTATTTGAAACAGAAAATAAGATTGGTACAATTATTGCTAAATAATCATTGCTAAAGCGTGTTTTACTAAAACTCAATACTTGAATTTATACTAGTTTAATGACTAAAGCGTTAACTGCTAAAATTTAGATAAAAGTTGGCAACCTGGTTTTGCTAGAAGTACTCGGTAGCCCAGACGTATACGGGAGTTTTTAACCTGCCTTTTTCGCTCCCGTTGTTTGCCTGGATTACCGGCACCCGCAAAGGTTGCCTCTTTTTTTTGTAAACAGTTATAAAACCCGAGCTCCATGCGAGGGGGTTATTACTGTTTAAAATCCCCGAAGTTCCACCGCAGAGTGCGGAGGAACTGAGCGGGATAACTCAATTATAAAATTCTCAGATAATCCAACCGTAGGGGTAACGCTCGCCGTTACCCGTTTGCCCCATGGCAGTTCGGGCACCCGCAAGGGGTGCCCCTACAATTTCCCCAGATGCAGCAGCGGCAGATATTTCCCGTTGTGGAACAGATTCGTCTCCAGTTCACCGCAGAAACCGCAACCATTACAATATTCGTTCATATCTGAGAGGCCTGCGATCTTCTTGACCCAGTCCTGTTCAGTGATCGAAGGCAGGTCGCTTGGTGATTGATCGGAAAATTCGCAGGGAGTGATTTTACCATCGCTGCGGATACTGAAAAAAAGCTTGCCTGCGCTGCAGGAAAGTTTTCCAAAATCCGGGCTGGAATAAATATGCAGAAGGCCAGTCAGCGAATTTCTGATAAAACCTGACCTGGCAGTTGTTTTCATCATCATCAGCTGATCAAGGGCATTCTTGAACTCTGCCTTAGCAGGTTCAAGTTCGCGTAAAAAGGTAATGCCGTGATGCTTCAATGGCTGAAAACCTACAAAAGTACCGTAGATGCCTGCCAGATCCACAATTTCAGTCAATCTATTGATATTGAGGCGGTTGAGGGTAGTGGTGATGTGGAATCTGATGCCCTCTGTATCGCAGGTCTCCATTTCCCTGATGATCCCGCTGAAACTGCCTGGAAAAAATAGACGGTCATTCACTTCCTCAGTGCCGTCCAGCAGGAAATTCACATGGTCCAGCTTGTTCCTCAGCTCTCCCAGTGAGTCAAGCAGGCAACCATAAGAAGTGGCGGTGATGGTGATCCCGTTTTTTATCAATTCCTGAAGAAGAGGACCTGATTCACTTACTGGGATTTCAGACAGGCCTTCCAGTATAACCTTGAAGACACCGAGTTTCTTGAGCTCTGGTATCACATCGAGAAAAATGTTCACCGGTATCCGTTCAGAGATACTGCCAGGTTTTGAGAGATATTGGATCCTGCTTTCTGACAGCGTTAGTTTAACGGAAAAGGGGAGCTGCCTGCCCAGCAGCCTACGCAGAAAAATTTTGCCTGCTTGAAGAAATTTCATGAGAAAATGATATACAGTTGAATTGTTTTTCTCAATCTTTAACAGTAATATCTGTCTATAGTTGTTTCAGGCAGCGGACGGTACGGATTGTTTAATAAAAATATTCTGGTATAATCTACTCAAATGAAGAAGTTATTGATTCTGCTTATTTTAGCCATTGTTGTAAGTGTATTTTCTGCTGAGCAGCAGATCTCTCCCGAAAACAGCATTAATCTGCTTTTCACTCTGGCGAAATTCTATGCCAGGTCCGAGCAGTATGACAAAGCAATCCAGAAACTGCAGGAAATCCTGAAACGCGACCCTGAAAATCTAAAAGCAATCCAGCTGCTGGAAAAATACAAGAAAATAGGAGAGAACTCCAAGGGTACTACTCAGAACGAAGGTACTGTTGAAATTGTGCTGTCTGTCTATGAGCAGAAAATTGTAAACGAAAGAGAAGGCCGGGTCAGTGAGCTGATCAGTGTCGGGGATTATGGAAAAGCCCTTGAGCTCCTCAAGGAGATGATCAAGCTGGTTCCCAGGTATCCGAAGTCATACTATCAGAGCGGAATTATCTATATCAACCTTGGCAAACCTGCTGATGCGCTGACATTTTTCGAAAAGACCCTGGAAATTGAACCGAAAAATCCTTTTTCCTGGTATTACAAAGGAGTGGCTCTGCAAACCCTGGGGAAAACCAAGGAAGGGTTTGAAGCTATGGACAAAGCGATTCATCTGGCTCAGACAAATGTGATGTTCAGAGCCAAGATAGGATACTATTACATGCGTTTCGGCAATTACAACCTGGCTGAGCAGTATTTACAGGAGGGGTTGAAGATTGATCTGAAAAATGAAGAAGTCCTTGGATATCTTGGAGAAATCGCTCTTCTGCATCGCGAATACGAGAATGCCCTTAAATACTTCAATATTCTGGCAGACATGCACCCTGATTCGTTACCTGTAATGATGAATCTGGCGTTCGTCAAAACCAAGAAAGGCGAGATCACTGATGCGGAATTGATCCTGGACAGATTCAAGACCAATGAGGGTCTTGAGGAATATCAATTGGTGAAGGGCGTGCTCCTGATGGCTGAAAACCAGCGGAATCTGGGGATCGATATTCTGGACAAGCTGGTGTTGAATGACCCTCAGAATATCAGGGCTCAGATCGTATTGTGCGAATTTTACTGGCAGATGGCCAACTATGAAAAGACCAAGGATTATTCAGAGCGGATCGTAAAGTACGATACCTATAATTACATAGCCAATATCTATCTGGCTCAGATCTATGAAAAGCAGTCCCAGAACGAAAAAGCTTTTGCCATCTACTCCATGCTCTATCAGAAAGGAAATGCAAGCATGGAACTTTATGAACGCTATGGACAGATGCTGGCTGGAAATGGCTATTTCGCACAGGCGATTGAGATTTATCAGAAAGCTCTTACCCTTGCCGACGAAGCCAAGAAGGAGTACCTGAAAGGTGAGCTTGCCAAATGGCAGGATCTCTATTATAAGCAGGTCAATCCTCCATCCACCATCCAGGACGATTCAAACAGTGGAAGTTCCTCGTCGGATAGTTATTCGTTTTAGCATTAAGGATGCATCTTTCAATTCAATCGCTTGTTCACTGCTTGAGGTTAGTATGTTTGTATGTTGGTATGTTAGTATGTTTGTATGATTTTCTTACAACCTACTAACATACAAACATGTCAACTTCGTTCGTGAAAGAAGCGATCGTTTGTAAAACAATGAAATATGATTTTAATCATCTACGGCCCGACAGCATCTGGTAAAACCTCCCTGGCGGCTGAAATTGCCCGTAGATTCGGGTCCTATGTGATTTCGGCCGATTCCATGCAGGTGTATCGGGGTATGGATGTCGGGACCGCGAAGCCTGGAGCGACGGATCTCAAACTCTGCCGACATTTTCTGCTTGATCGGTGCAATCTCGCAGAGCGTTTCAGCGCAGGCGATTTTGTACATGAATGCCTGGCAATTCTGGCAGAAAACAATACGAGCCTCCCGGTCGTAGCCGGCGGTACAGGCCTTTATCTTTACAGCCTGATCAACGGGATCCACGATTTTCCTCCGATACCTGAACGTCTTAAATTAATGGTTTCTGAAATGACTATGACTGAACTTAGTACTGAATTGCTGAAAGCGGACCCGGTAACTTCAGCCAGGATCTCAGCTCACGACAGGAAGCGGCAGGAGCGGGCACTGTCCATCATCCTGCATACAGGGAGAAAATATTCCTCCTGGATCCATTCTGACGAAAAGACCGTGCTGCGTCAGAAGTACCTGATGATTAATTTGACAATTCCGAGAGACGAACTTTATAATAAAATAAAATTTCGAGTAGAGTCAATGTTTTCTAACGGCTGGGTGGAGGAAGTCAGAAATCTTCTGGAACATTACCCTGAAGATTCATACGGCTTCCGACAGGCCATCGGCTACAGGGAAATCTGCCGCCATCTCCGCGGCTTGATAGACCTGAAACAGCTGAAAGACCTGATTAAACAGAAGACATGTGCCTATGCCAAACGCCAGCTGACCTGGTTCAACAAATTCCCCCATGGGGTGTTGACGGACAACCGGCAGCCCGGAGAAACTCTGAAAAAAGTGGAAAGCCTTTGCAGAGAATTCCAATCCGGAAAGATTTAAGATAAAGTTAATAATATACAGGGGGAATAAATGGCCAAAAAGATCAATCTACAGGACAACTTCTTGAATCAGGTGCGTCAGGACGGCATGGAAGTTACGATCTTCCTGACTAACGGGGCCAAAATCAAAGGCATGGTGAAAGGCTTTGACAGTTTCACGCTGGTGGTTGAAGTGCTTGGAAAGCAGGAACTGATTTTCAAGCATGCCATTTCCACCATTGTGGCCGGCAAGAAGGTGAAAAACCTGTTCCAGTATGAAGACTCCGACGGAACCGGCGATCAGTCCGAGGACTCCGACGAGAATTGATATCACTGTCATGAACTTATAATTGGTCTACCGGTCATTTTGATTTTGAGATTCGGATGAGATTTTATATTTTCTTTTTATCATTTTGAGCCGATAAAACAAATAACCGGTGCTGGAGACCGGGGGAGGAAACATGCTCTCTGAATTTATTGGGCGCAAAAAGATCGGCCAGATCTTTCTGGAAATGGGTGTCATTTCCCAGGATGTTCTGGCTGAAGCCTTAGAAAAGCAGAAGGAATCCAGCCAGCTTATCGGACGAACCCTGATCGAAATGGGATGTTTCGATGATGTCGTACTGGCGCGCGCCCTGGCTAAACAGTTCGGTGTACAGTTCCATGATCTGGAAGAATTCTTTGTTGATCCCAAGCTTGTGGAAATGCTGCCCGAAGACCTGATCAAGCTTTATAATTTTGTGCCATATACAGTTACGGACAACCGGATGACCATCATTGTCTACGATCCGGGCAATGTGGCGATGTTCGACGCTATCCATATCGTCACAGGCATGGAGATCGATTATCTGGTCGCACCTGAATCCAAATTAAGGAAGACCATTGAGGATTTTTACACTGTCAGCACCGAAGAGCAGAAAACCCTCAATGACGTGCAAGTGAATGATATCCTTGATGACGTGAACGTGGAGATGGCCAAGGATGGAAAAGGTGCTGCGAGCGGAGACCGTGAAAAGAAGGAAAATCTGCTGGCAGCTGCAGATCAGAAGCCGATCATAGCCCTGGTCAACAAAATTCTGCTGGAAGCGATCAAGGAAGGCGCGTCAGACATTCACATCGAGGCTGAAGAGGATATTCTTCAAGTCCGCTACCGTATCGACGGGAATCTTTACAACAAAATGCCGATCGCCAAGAAAGCGATGGGCGCGATAGTCTCCAGGATCAAGATCATGGCCAACCTCGACATCGCTGAACGCAGGCTTCCCCAGGACGGAGCCTTCACAGTGATTTTCGGAAAGAGCAAGGTGGACTTCCGTCTCTCGATCCTGCCTTCGATCCACGGTGAAAATGTAGTTTTGCGTATTCTGTCCAGGGAAAACATCCTGCTTGACTTGAGGACGCTCGGCTTCAACCAGAAGCAGTATGAAATTTTCACCAGAAATATCAAGAAACCATATGGAATGAACATTACTTCCGGACCTACAGGATCCGGAAAAACAACTACGCTTTATGCAGCTCTCAATGAGATCAAGGATCCTGAGATCAAAATCATCACGGTTGAGGACCCGGTCGAGTATCAGTTGGCTGGTGTCCAGCAGGTGCAGGTCTTTATCAATAAAAATGACCCGCAGCGGTCGCTGACCTTTGCCTCAGGTTTGAGGTCGATCCTGAGGCATGACCCTGATGTGGTGCTGATCGGAGAAATTCGAGACAATGAGTCTGCTGAGATCGCCATCAACGCAGCCCTTACCGGTCATCTTGTTTTCTCCACTCTCCACGCCAACAACTCCCTGGACGTGATCGCGAGACTCGCGACCCTTGGCGTAGAAAAATATCTCCTGAGTTCCGCGCTGAACATGGTGATCGCCCAGCGGCTGATGCGCAGGCTATGTACATGCAAGCAGCAGGAAGAGGTGTCACAGCAGACGTTTCAGAATCTGGGATTGAATTATGAAGAGCAAAAGGACAAAGTGTTTTACAAGCCTGTAGGCTGTGAAAAATGCAGCAGTGTGGGTTACAAGGGAAGAATCGCGATTTACGAAATCCTGAACGTGACTTCCGAAATCAAGGAAATGATCCTGACCGGTGAGAATATTTATGAGATCGGGAGAATAGCGCGCAAGCAGGGATTCAACACTCTGATGGAAGCCGCTTTTGAAAAGGCTCAGGCAGGAATCACCAGCCTGGCAGAGGTTGCAGACTACATAGTTGACTGACACATGGAAAACTTAAAAAAATACTCTAAAATTGCTATGCTGAAATCGTTGATTTTTCCCAACAACGAAAAAATCGCAATTGATATCGGAACCAGAAGCATCAAATACATCGAGATCAAGAAACCAAAAAACACAACTGATCCGATCGAAGTGTTGAACTTCAAATCTATTCCTACACCCAACGACAGTCTGCTGGCGACATATACCGAAAATCCGGTCGTGAATCCGGGAGCCATCCAGGATGCACTTGAGTATCTGTCTAATTCCTGCAGCCTTAAAAACCGCGACACGAACCTGGTGTTATACGATTCCACGGTGATCATCAACTGGCTGAGCTTGAATCCCGGTCCCACTGATGTGATTCAGAATCTTGTGCTGGAAAAACTCTCGACGTTCCTGCCTGTTCCGGTCAGCGAATGGTTTGTCGATTTCGCAGTACTCGAGGAAAAAAAGGATTCCAAGGTGATCATCAGTGAGGCGATGCTGAAGAACAATCTGTTCGAGTTTGGAAAATTGATGCAGCGCACTGGTTTCAACCCGGTTTCCATAGACATCAGTTCATTCAACGTCGTGAACTCATTTCATAAATATCTGATGGAGGCTGAGAACGCTAAAAAGAACATTGCAGTAGTCAATATGGGACACAACAATACCACTGTGATGATTTTCAAGGAAGGGGTGTTGAAGAACCTGCGAAGCCTTGGTGTCGGCGGCAGGGATTTCACCCAGAACATCATGGAAAGCAAGGGATTGACCTTTGAAGATGCCGAAAAATACAAGCACGAGGAATTGTTTTTCCTCTCCGACGCCTCGGAAGACCAGAATAAGAACGAAAATTACAACATCATCAAACCCAGTTTCGGAAAACTGATCAAAGGAATGTATGATTCATTCGATCATTATCTGGCTAAATTCAGGGAGTTCAAGATTCATGAAATCATACTTTCCGGAGGGGCAGCCAATTTTACCAACATCAGATTTCTGATTCACAGACATCTCAATATTCCTGCCAAGAACGGATCAGAACTGCTGAATTTCAAGTTTCAGGGTAATGAAATGCTCGAAAACGACAAGAATCTGTTTTCTTCTGCTGTTGGAGGTCTGCTCAGGGAATCATGAAGATAATGATGGATCTGCTTCCAATCCAGTACAAATGCGAAAAGCGGGATTATCTTGCAATCGCACTGCTCGTTTTTACCGTTGCCGCCGGAAGCACTTTGACTTTGCTGGTCTTTTTGTCCATGCACACATATTACAAAGTACTTGAAAGTTCCATCCAGTCTGATGTAGCAAGGATGGAATCAGATCTCTCCAGTTCCAACCAGCAGGCAGACGGTTTGAAAGAGCGTCTGAGTGCCATCTCGTTTGATGCTGAAGGACAGCTGCACCTGAACGATGAGATCGAGGCTTTCAACAGAATCGGCAAAGGCTTTGCCTGGAGCAGATTTTTCAACCGCCTGGAACAGGCTATCCCGAAACGTGTCTGGATCAAGGCCTTTGATATTACCAGTCTCCCTCATTTCACGATGGTCTGCGAATCAGCCGATCAGATTCTCCCGATCGTCTTCGAACAGCAGATGATGCTGGACAGCAAATTTTTCAAGAATGTCTTTCTGGGTGATACAGTACTTGATAAAAAAAACATGGCAATTGTTTTCAGGATGTCTTTCGATTACTGCGGAGAATAAAGCGTGAGAACAAGAAGTACCTCTTTATCTGAAAAGTACGCAATCTATGGAGGAATCATAGGAGCGATACTGATCAGCCTTCTGGGAGCCTTTATCACCTACCGCAGCTATTCCACCAAGATTTCCGAACTGAAGGCCAGAAAAGAAGAAATGGCAAGCAAGGAAAACCAGTTGTCCCAGGAGCTTTCGAAAGTCAAGGCTCAGATCCAGGGTTTAAACGCACAATTGAAGGATAAGCAAAGCAAAATTTCTCAGGAAAAAGCTGATTTCGAGAAAAAAAAGAAGGAGATTGGTGAAATCATCCAGAAAATTCCACCAATCTACATGAAATCACTTCTGCGCAAGAGCATTCTTGAGAAAGCCAAATTGCTGAATATTGATGTACTGAAATACAGCGCAAGAGAAGTCACTCCCGAAGAATTTTCGAACCTGGACTTTTTCCCGCTGGAATTTTCAATGGAGATTGCAGGGGAATATGCCTCGATCAAAAAACTGATCAGCTATCTGGACACAGTAATGGAACTGAAAGACGTCAAGGATGAAAGCAGGCAATGGAGATTCATAGTGACGATTCCACGCGAGGGAGGATTAACTCTGGTTGACCCGAACACCAGGTTTTACGGACCGGCGATTCCAAACGCTGGCCCGGCCCCTGCCGCGGGTGGGCCGAACCAAGGTACGCAGGAAATCAAACTCGATACTCTGGAATTGAATACCTTCACCACATACAGGGAAGGGCTGCTGATGGACGACAAGCTCGAAGTCAAACTGATCCTGATCACATATTTCAGGAAGGATACATAGATGCCGAAGCAAAAGATGATCATTTACGGCGGTCTTGGTCTCCTGGTGATTATTGTAATCATCCTGAAATTCACGGTTTTGCGCAAAAACGCAGTCGATACCGCAGATATGACCGGAGCCCAGGCGCCTGCCCCGGTTGCTGAAGCTCCCCAGACATCCCTGAGAAACATCACCCCTCAAACTGCGGTGAATCCGGTACCTCCCAAACCACAGGCCGCGCAGCCTGGAGCGCCGTCACAGACTAAACCTCCGGTCAAACGTGAGTTTCACGGGTATTCTCAGATAAACGATGTATTTCAGTCAAGTTCCGAGATCACGGTTGAAACCCAGATCGAAGTGATCCAGAATGTGTTCCAGGACTTTAAGAGATCGCTGGAGCAGAAAAACAAAGCCAAGGCTGCCCGGTTGAAGGCCGACGAAGCCATCAGCAATCTGATGGCTGTTATCTCCAAGCTCAGGGAGACCAATCGACGCGCCATGGAAAAATACCTGGAGTCTCCCAAGAATTATGTGGATCTCGCGGACAAGAATTTTGCTGACGGCAGTTATCTGGAGGCTGAGAATTACGCCTACAAGGCTGTCAACCTTTGCGAATCCATGAATGTCAACACTCTGGAAAAACTGATCCGGGAAACGATCACCTTCAAATACAAAGGCTTTTACAATGTTGGGGAACAGAAAGTAGCTATCCTGCTTATGATCAGGAGTGCGAGCGGAATCATCGAAGGTACTACGAAACAGTATATTAATGTGAAAGAGGGGGATTCAATCAATGTCAACGAATACAATAATTTCAAGATCGACACCATTGCCCCTGAAAATGTTCAGATGACAAATATTGCTGAGAATAAGAAGCTGAGCCTGGATTTCGAACTGAGCCAGACCGGCAAGGAGAACAAATAAGCGATGGCTGACTTCATCTATGAAGGTACGAACAAGAATGGAGTGACCATCCAGGGGCGGCTGGAAGCCCTCAACAAAGAAGAAATTAAGAAAATTCTCGACCGTCAGGGGATTTCTCCTACTAAAATCAAACCCTGCCCTGAACTGACGCTGAAAGAAATGCTGACCTCCGGTTCTTTCAGTATCAGCACAAAAGACATCTTCCTGTTCACTAAATATTTTGCAATCGTCCTCAAGGCAGGAATTCCAGTGATCAAGGGTCTCTCGATTTTAAGGGACCAGACTGTAAATCTCCGTTTCAGGCGGCGCCTGAGCAAGATCATTGCCAAGGTGGAAAGCGGATCCTCCCTGCATCAGGCATTCGAACTTTTTCCCGACATATTCACACCTATGTACTGCAGCCTGCTCAAAGTCGGCGAAGAATCTGGGCTGCTCTACGAGATGGTCTTGAGGCTGGCCAAATACATGGAAAAAGCCAATACGCTTAAGCGCAAGGTCAAGGGTGCAATGATGTATCCGGCTGTCATCATGAGCGTGGCTTTCTGTATCGTATGTTTCCTGCTGACTTTCGTAATTCCGAGATTCGCCAAGATGTTCCAGAGTTTCGGTGCGGACCTGCCGATGCCTACCAGAATTCTGATCGCAGTTTCCGATTTTTTCAAAGCCCATATCGTCCTGATCCTGCTTGTGATTGGCGCTGCAATATTTACTTTCAGATATCTAAGCAAAACAGCTGCAGGCAAGTATTTCCTGGACGGACTGGTCCTGAAGCTTCCGGTTGTAGGCACACTGGCCCTGAAATCAGCCATCAATGACATCACTAAAAACCTGGCAGTATTGCTGCGGAGCGGAATCCCGATTTCCAGAGCTCTGGAAATCACTGTCTCTGCGATCGATAATATCATCATTAAAAACCAGATCATTACAGTCAAGGTCGATATCGAGGCCGGCGTGGGTATCTCCCCGGCTTTCAAGAGAGCTTCCTGCATTCCGTTCATGGTCTCTGAGATGATCAATGTGGGTGACACCACAGGTACGCTGGAGGCAATGCTTGACAACATTTCAGAATTTTATGAGGAAGAAGTCGACAACCTGGTCAATAATATGACTGCACTCGTGGAACCGCTGTTCATCGTATTCCTCGGTGGTGTGGTCGGTTCTATAGTAATCTCCATGTTTCTGCCGATATTCAAGATATCGAGCGCAGTAATGAAAAGTACACAGCAATAAGCCAAGGAGAAGATATGAAAATTCCAGCGCGAATCATGTTGGTGATTTTCCTGAGCCTCATCAGTGCGGCTTTCTGCGAGGAACTGACCAAGACAGATGTCCTGACCCTTGGGAAATCGGCAATCCTCAAGCTGGAATTCAAGTCCAAACTGCCTGTTTATAAGACCATCAACGCTGGAGAATTCCTCCAGATTGATTTCATGGACGGAGAATTCGACGGTGAAAAGACATATCCTGTCTATAAGAATAATCTGAAACTTTATCGCATAATCCCGCTGCCTGAAGAAAAGCTTTTACGCGTGAAAGTTGTGTTGTTTAAGAGCGTGGAACCTGTGATCGAGGAGAATGGATCTGCACTCACCATCAAAATCGGTGATTCGGAAGTTTACGGACCTGTCAAAACAGCCGAAAAAGAAGCGGTCGACGGCGAAGCTGTGGCTGGAAAATATTATCTGAGAGCTCTGGAACTGATGAAAGTGAAGGAATGGGACAGGGCCCTTCAGTATCTCGAAGATGCCAAAGCCAAAGCGCCTGACAACAGCCGGATCGTCGAAGCCTACAACATCTGCCAGACCAAGCTGAATAAATTCCAGGGAATGCAGACTGAGTTCACTGATGCTCAGAAATATTACGCCTCGGCTGAATACGAGAAAACCCTGCAGATCCTTGAAGTGATGGTGAATAAATATCCGGACTTTCTGGAAGCCCGCGAACTTCTGATGAAAACTTATTTCAAGACCAGGAATTACGAATTCGCAGTCCGCGAAGGCAATAAAATCCTGGAGCTGAATCCTGTTTACGACAATAAAGAAGAGATTCTGGACCTGCTCAGAAAGTCCGAAGACTATCAGAAGCTGAAATGGGGCGTTTCCAGGCTGACCTTCACCTGCAACGAAGAACCGATCGAAGATGTGCTTTACGCTCTTTCGAAGGAAACCGGGATGCGCTTTAATTATCTGGGAGACAAAGACCTGAGAATTTCTCTTTCCCTTCAGGACGCCACTCTCGACGACCTGATTGCTTCGCTGTTCAAAAAAAACCATCTGGAATACGAAATCAAGGAAGGAATTGTAAATATCAGAAAGGCCGTGCTGCCTAATGACCTGGTCAACGGCCTGAAACTTTTCCTGCCGCTCGGTAACACTCTGAAGGCTCTGGCAGAACTCCTGAACATCAATGTGATCCTGAATCCGGAAATCGACATGGAAAAGTCCGTCAATCTGAATATCAGCAACGCCAACATCGGCAAAGATGAACTCTTTGACCTGATCCTGAAGAACAACGACCTGGTGAAAGTTGCTTACAACCAGAATACTTTCTTTATCGCACCCAAGAGTATCGCCAAGCAATATAATTATCAGGACCGACATTTCAGAGTCTTCAAGTTTGCCAACATCGAACCTGAGGAATTTCTCGGTATCATCAAGAGCATGAGTGAACTCAATCAGAGACTGGATTTCTCAAACATAGTGGTAGCTGATCTGGATGAGAACAGCAACATCATTGCCACTACTCCTACCATGGTTTACAAAACAAAATACAGCAAAGACGACCTTGAACTTGTCACATCGATCAAGGAAAAACTGGAGAAATTGAATCCAACGAATCAGCAGGCAGTTAAGAAAAAAGCGGCAGAAACCGAAACCACCGCTATCGAAGAAGTCGCTGCAAAGGAAGAGCAGAAGGCTGAGCAAAAGAAAACAGAAGATCTGATCAGGCTCGAGGGAGAGCAGCAGAATATTTCCAAGCGAGTCAATCCAAGCATTCCAAATCAGGATAGTGTTATTTCCAGCAGCAACACTGTAAATCCTTACACCAGGGATTTTAAGAATTTCAATTCCCAGGGAGCTGAGCTGAACAAGACTGTTCTGCCTTCCCGAAAAGTTAAAGCGCTGCTTGTGTATGAGAGTGAAGAGAATCTGAAATTACTGGAAAAACTTGTGCAGGATTTCGATCTGAAGCGCCCGCAGGTAATGATTGTGGTGAAAATCATCGATGTAAATACTTCAGTCAATCAGAAACTCGGGCTGTTACCTACATTTGATGGTGAAACGAATAAAATCCAGATGAAAAAACTGGGAAACATGTCCAGGATTCAGCTGGATGCCACGCTTGATTTCCTGGAATCAAAGCAGTATCTGAAAACCCTGTCGAATCCAACGATCAGGGCGCTCGATGGGGCAGTCGGTGTCGTTCAGTCCGGCAAGTCACGCACAGCCAAGCATGCGGAACTGAAACAGGTGCTTGAATCAGAACCTGTAGGCGGCGGAAACACACAGAGTTTTCAGCAGAATCAGCGTTGGGTCAACATGTGGGTATATGAAACGATCCAGTCAGGCATTGAAATGAAAATAGTCCCGATCGTGCATGAAAACAGCGAAGTTACTCTTGGAATCAATTTGACTCAAACAGATAAAGGAGCCAACGGTTCTGAAGACGACATCAGGGCTTATCTGGCATATCCTGGAGAACTCGTTGTTTCCAAACCGGATGTGCTTGAAACCAGAAAGTACAATACTGATATCAGGATGAAGGATGGTGAAACAATTATTCTGGGCGGCTTGATCTCTGAAAATCAAACAGATTCTGATCTCGGAACTCCGATCATGAACAGGATGCCAATCATCGGCAGGCTGTTTAATCACAATCAGTCTGACAAGAGCAGGGTGGAAATGGTGATCCTGATCACCCCGTATATAGTTAACAAGGATTTTGACGACAAGCTGGAGAAGATCAAGCAGGCTGATCTGACAGACAGGTCTTATGCTGAATACATGGAGCAGTTGAAGAAGAAGCTGCGCTGAGTATTAGAAGATGAGATGAAAGAAAAATCCACTCGGAGTTAACGAGTGGATTTTTTTTAACTTGATTTTATGATAGTCAAAGTGTACAATTAAAGTGAACATTTTACAAGGAGAAGATCATGAGAGCAACGATTCTTGACCTCAGGCGGAAGATGAAGGATATCTTCGGGGCTCTGGACAGGAATGAGCCTGTCACCATTCTATATCACGGCAAGGAACGCGCGATAATGCTGCCGTCGAAAGCTGATAGGAAGAACGGAATGAAATTTGCAGATCATCCTGCTTTCGGCCTTTGGAAAGAACATGAAGATAAAAAAGATGTTGCCAAGCATGTAAGAAATCTGCGTACGGGACGTTTCAATGATTTTTGACACAGATGTTCTGATCTGGTATTTGCGCGGCAATGCCAAAGCTGCCAGAACTCTGGATCGTGCTTCTGATCATCAACTGTCCATAGTATCATTCATTGAATTGCTGCAGGGAGCGCGTAACCGCGATGAAATCAGAATCTGTAAAAGGTTCTTGAATGACTGCGGTTTTCAGATCCTGCCCATCACCGAAAACATCGGTCATCGAGCTGCAGTCTATGTCGAGGAATATGTTCTGAGCCATGGAATCTGCCTTGCCGATGCCCTGATCGCAGCCACAGCAGCGGAGCACAGTCTGCCTCTCTGCACAGGAAATACAAGACATTACAAAGTGATAAGTGAAATCGAACTGATCCCTTTCAAGCCTTGATTCTACTTTGATGATTAGCCTTGAAGATAAGATTTTCAACTACCAAAAAGCATCTCACTTTTGTACCAAACGCAATTTAACTTGCGTTTGGTGCCGCTATCTGCAATACTTGATGTATGAAAATACGGAAACTCCGGTTGGACAAAATCTTCGAATCCTGAAAAAACCCGCTCAATGGAAATCAAATTTACAGGTCTTGAAAACTTGAGGATTGGGAACTGCACTTGAAGTTCTACATTTCGCATCTGAGGAGAACCTGGAAGAAAGAGAAAGCGGAACTTTGGAATTGATTTAAAAGATGCTGCCCTACTCCGAATCCGAATTTTATCGTAAGGAACTCAGATACCTGAAGGGGATCGGACCCAAGCGCTGCCTGCTGTTCAAAAATCTCGGCATCGAAACCTGCGGGGATCTGCTGTATCATCAACCGCTGCGGCATCAGGACAGAAGCCTGACCGTTAAAATCGCTTACGCAGCTGAAAACGAAGAATCCCTTTTCATCCTGACCATACTTTCAAACAAAACCCGCCGCATCGGCCGGAGGATGCTGCTGGAGCTCCGTGCGACCGACGATTCCGGATGGGTGCAGCTGGTTTTTTTCAATCGGAATTTCCTTGCCGAAAAACTGAAACCAGGAGACAGGGTTTCAGCCTTCGGAAAGCTGGAAACTCACGCCGGCCGCCTGCAGATCACTCACCCTGAGCTTGAAATGCTGGAAAAGGGGGAAGAAGTTTCAGGCCGGATCGTACCGATTTATCCGCTGACCGATGGTTTGAACCAGCGGCTGGTCAGGAAATGCATGGAAACCTTACTCGAACTTCGGCCTGGGGAACAGGACCTGCTGCCGCCCGAAATTTCTGCAGCCCAGCTGCTGATCGAATATGATTTGGCTTTGCGAAATCTACATTTCCCTAAGAGTCTGGTGCTGGCAGAAGCTGCGAAGAGAAGGCTGGTTTTTGAAGAACTGTTTTACTTTCAGCTTGGAATTCTGTACAACCGTTCCCGCATGCAGAAAGAAAGTTCACCGTCACTTTCTTCAGCCGGGGAGCTGGAAGGCCGCCTCAGGCAGAAACTGGGGTTCGAGCTTACAGTATCTCAGGAAACTGCCAGAGCAGAGATCCTGAAAAGCATTTCGCTGACACGTCCTATGCGCACCCTGCTGCAGGGAGATGTCGGTTCAGGCAAGACAGTTGTGTCTCTGATCGCAGCATTGCATGCAATTGAGTCCGGGTATCAGGCGGCATTTCTCGCTCCCACTGAAGTGCTGGCTGAGCAGCATTATCTTAAAATCAGTCAAATGCTGGGAGACGTGATTGAAGTTGGCTTGCTGACCGGATCCATACGGGGAGTGGAAAATTCGGAAATCAAGGAAAAAATCCGCTCCGGTAAACTGAAACTCCTGATCGGCACACATGCCCTGCTGGAAGAGGACGTGGAATTTTCTAAACTTGGCCTGGCTGTGATCGATGAACAGCATCGCTTTGGTGTGGCACAGCGGGAAAAATTTGTGAATAAAGGCAGGCAGCCCCATCTGCTGGTAATGACTGCCACCCCCATCCCGAGGACACTCACACTTACGATCTACGGGGAGCTGGATGTAGTCTACCTTAGGGAACTTCCGCACGGCAGGCGGAAAATCAAAACCGTTGTCCGGACTCCCGAGGCTCTGCCGAGGGTTTATGATTTTATCAGGGAAGAAGTGGGACATGGGAATCGAGCCTATCTCGTCTGTCCTTTGATCGAGGAGTCTGAAAAATTGACTTTGAGCCATGTCACAGGCCTTTTTGAAGAGCTGAAGCGAGGCAGCTTTAAAAACTGCAGACTGGGTCTGCTGCACGGCAGAATGAAAGCGTCTGAAAAAGAAGGTGTGATGGATCGCTTCCGTTCAGGTGAAATTGAAATCCTGGTTTCCACTACTGTGATAGAGGTCGGAGTTGACGTACCTGAGGCAACAGTGATGGTGGTTTATGATGCGGAAAGGTTTGGAATATCTCAGCTGCATCAATTGAGAGGGAGAGTCGGCCGCTCTGATCTGCAATCTTATGCAGTACTGGTGTCTGAAAATTTACAGTCTGAACGGCTGCAGGCTCTCGTCAACAGCTCGGACGGATTCGAGCTGGCTGAAACAGACCTCAGAATCCGTGGCCCTGGAGAATTTCTAGGAAACAGACAGCATGGCAGGCTGGATTTCAAGTTTGCAGACATCATGCGGGACAGGGAGATCTTGCTGCAGTCCATTGAAGCTGCCAGGAATTATCTTTCGACAGACCCTGATGGGACGAGGCTGTCGCCTGTGCTGAAGGAATTTTTGCTTCGCAAGTACCATTGCTTTCACGACAGAATGGGTTAAATGTTATTTTTTCCGATAGGTATGTGATGAACAAGATACTGGCAATGATTTTTATCATTTTCCTGATGTCCTCTGCCCAGGCAGCCATGGATACTGCCGAAAGCAAGATCATGGACTACCTGGAAGGCCGTCTTCCTGTGCTGGAATTCGAGTTCGAGCGGATTGTTCCGTCGATTGAGCAGAACGCATCTTTTTACGAAGGAGTTGTGCTGGCTGAGACCAGGGAAACCAGGCAGATCGAGTTCCTGACCAGAAACATTACCGAAGAATTCCAGGAAAACTACCCGGGAGAATTCGGCAGGGCAGGCATGAGACTGGCTAAAGCCCGGGATTTCATCTGGCTTGCTTATCTGATCCAGGGAGATACTCTGGAACAGTGCTGCAATTCAGGCTTGAATGAACTGAGAATCCTCAAATCCATGTACCCTGAAGCAGCCTCGGAAAATCAGGCTGATTTCCTGGCAGCCATGATCTGGCAGGCTTTAGGGTATTACCAGAATTTCATTAAAGAAGACATTCCGGAAG
Source organism: Candidatus Wallbacteria bacterium (assembly GCA_028687545.1). Taxonomy (NCBI): domain Bacteria; phylum Candidatus Walliibacteriota; species Candidatus Wallbacteria bacterium. The sequence continues at coordinate 15,742 of JAQTZZ010000007.1, read as the reverse complement.
CCAGAAACTGCTTCCTCAATGCACTGGCTGCTTTCGATTCGATTGTCTTGAAGAAATATACAGGAGTCCAGAAAGAACTTTCCATGCTTCTTCAGGGCTATGCTTATCTGCAGCTGGCCCAGACCGAGATCGACAACATGAATCTGATGAACTTTCAAGGTGATGTTTTCAAGGCTCAGAATCTGTTCGACAAGATCCAGCATTATCCGGAAGCCAAGCCGGAAATTCAGGCCGAATCATTTCTTGCATCCGGGATAGCCCTGCACAATCTCGGCAAAATGTACAAGCAGGTTTACAGTGACTACTTCCGCCTCAAGCAATATAATCAGCAGGCTCGCGATTTTTGCGGGAAATTCAGGGAAAGGTTTCCTGATATCAAAAAATTCCGCAACGAGACGTTAATGGTTTCGGGATACAGTTACCAGTCAGAACTGGATTTCGAACACGCAGTCACCTGCTACCGTGAACTCATCACTACTGACAAAAACAGCCGCTGGATGGGTTTTGCCTATTCTAACCTCTCCAGCTGCCTTTTCCTACTGCATAAATACGACGATGCACTGGATGTCTATAAATTCATCTATAAAAACACTTCTACTGATTATGATAAAGTGGTTTCTCTGATCGGAATGTCAAACTGCTATCTCAACAAAAGAGATTACAGCATGGGCTTGAAGTATCTGGCTCGAGTGATCGTGGATTTCCACGGCACTCAGGAAACAGACATCAGCGAGCAGCGAACTATTGCTGAGAGCAAGATCTGGGACATGATCAGCGTGCAGATCCTGCCGGAAGTTGAAGATGTGAAGCCGGGTGAATCACAGGAATTCACCTGTAAACTCATTTACAGGGACGGCAGGGATGTGCCTGTGCCGAAAAGCCTGCTGAGCTGGGAATGGTCATGCACTGGAAACGACGGTGACGGACACACTTTCACCTCTAAGGGCGACAAGGCGGTTTTCGGAGGTGGACTGCTGCCTTTCCAGCAGGTACTGATGAGAGCTAAATGCACGATCGACATGTATCCATTTTCGAATTTCATTTTAGGCAAGCACAAGGTTCAGCCAGGGGAAGAAGAAGGTCCTCAGCTGCAATTATTCCATTGATTACGTAGGGGCACCCCTCGCGGGTGCCCGAACTGTTGGTGTCGAATGTATCCACCTGAGATCGGGCAACGGCAAGCGTTGCCCCTACGATTTATACGGTCATTCCCCAGGCAGAGGCATGTATCTGAGCGCTACAGGGTCTACAGGCAGGGAGAGCTTTTCTGCGGCAGCATAGAGCAGCTTTTCTGCAGTCTGGCTGTTGAATCGTCTCAGGCATGAAAAATATTCAAAAAAAGCATTGGAATATAAACTTCGGGTAAAATAAAGATTGCCTGCCAGCATCAATCCCGTGCAGTCACTGTCAGATGAAGGAAAGATCTTTCTGATCTCTGAAAGTTTAGATTCGATTTCAGGTGAGTGCTCAACCGAGATGCCGACTTTCTCTTCCAGGAGTGGGATGCCCCTGTTTCTCGCGCAGATTGAAAGATTGTACCTGCGGCCGCTTTTGAAAACTCCAATGCAGCCCAGATAATTTTTCCGGGTGTGGAGTTCACGAATGGTTACGATTTTGTCGGTTTCTGCCGTGATTTTCAGCAGGTATTCAGTGGCGTTTTTCACAGGATACCAGATGATCACCTGAATTTCCTGATCAGTTCTGCCTCTTGGAAAAATAATGAATTTGGCAGGCTCTTCGGCAAAGGGCTTTACTGAAACAGGGGTTTTGGCTGAAAGGCCGATGAAAGGGTAGAGCAGTTCCTTCGGGAGTTCCTTGAAAGCTGTCTCGGCAGTGGATGTGTTCAGCTGGTCAGAGATCTCAAAGATCCTGCTGGAACCGACTATTTCCGTCCCTGCGAGATCCGGATCGTAAAACAGGATTCTGGCCCAGGCATCGGATTCAGTCCTGATGGTATCGTCCGAACAGATAATTGAATCCGGCTTAAGGAATTTTTCCACACCATTATGGGTAAGGCGGATTGTACCGGACATGGTAGTCACGAGACCCACTTCCCGGCCAGCAACTGATTGAGAAATTATCAAAGACAGCAGAAAAAAGAGAATGGTCTTCATAACCTGAGATCTTTCAGTGTCCTGTTTGCAGCCCAGAGCGGAAAGGCAATCGCGCAGATATACAGGAGAGTAATCATTGGATATACCCAGAAGACCGGTAAATGATGATGATGATAATGGGAGAACCCGGGAAGGCAGATCCGGAACAGGATGGGAGCCTGCAGGAGCAGAGTGAGGAAAGAGAGGAAAAATGCTGAAACCATGTAGAGTATGCCTCCGGCTGAAAAAGCTTTTTCCTCAGGTGATGTACTGGAATAATCAGCGAATCTGGCTCCGAAACCGAGCGACAGGCTGACGATAGCGACGGTCTGGAAAAATGAATTGAGCGAGGAAAAAAGCAGCACTTCAATTCCCCCCCTGATGAAATACAGCCCTCCGATCACGAGAACCTGCGAAAGAAGCATGAATGGTACCAGAAAATAGATGAATTTGGTGGAAAGATATCTCGCTGTTGACAACGGAGAAGTCCTGATCCAGGCTATGTTCCTGCCTTCAAGCCCGAAACAGGTGTAAGAGAATCTGGAACAAAGAGAGGCCACTATCATGGAAGCAAAACCGATGTTGAAGAGAACCACCCAGAGTTCAGTGACGCTGTCAGGTATCCTCTCTTTGATCTTATACATGTTGAAGATGTAGATAATGATCAGCGCTCCGATTAAAACCACCTGCGACAGCTGGATCTTGTCACGCAGCAGCAGTTTCCAGTCTTTTTCCATCATCAGCATTATCTTGTTTTCCGAATAGTATGGGTATGAAGCCAGTGTAAGTCGCTCCCTGGCTTCCCTGGAATATTTCAGCCATCCCTTGAAGTATTTTTTATCACCAGCCAGAAAGGCCGCTATTGAAAGCAGAAAAACACTAAAATAGAGGTACGAGAAATTTGAGACCAGGTTTTTTCCATCCTGATTGATCAAGCTGAGCAGCAGCTGGGAAACCCAGGAGCTGGGCAGGTATGGGGCAACCGGGGTTTTCATGGAATTGACGACTTCGATGAATTCTTTCTGAGCGTTCAGATCAACCAGATTCTCAGGCTGTGTGAGGCGCAGCAGCACTATCAGCAAGATACTCAAAAACAGAAGGGTTGCCACCAGGATTTCCCGGAATCTGGCGACATTCATCAGATTGAAAAGCGCCAGCATGCAGAGGGCGGACAACAGGTTGATGATCAGGAAGAAAGGCAAAATGCCGAGCAGTGAGCAATAAGGGAACCAACAGCCCAGGCCCAGGACTTTCGCAAGTGAGAAGAAAGATGTGAACAGAATCAGGACAGGAAAGAGCGAAGACTTGACCGTGTTTCTCAGGATCAGGTAATAAAAGAACACCCCTTTGGAAACAGGAGCTTTGAAAATAATCAGCTGATCTGCTGAATCAGTAAGTGTATAAAAGGAAATGAAGCAGGAACTGATGAATGTGAGTGGAAAAAACAGGATCAGCACCAGAGAATAGATCCTGCAGATGAAAGCCTCCGTGACTTCCTCGACTGTCTTGATATATCTGAAGCCTTCCAGAGTCATGAAATACACTGCTGCCAGGAAACACACTGCCAGCAGCAGCAGAACCCAGAAGATAGCGCTGCGATTCCGATTCTTCAGTTCGAGCAAGTCTTTCCTGATCAGCAGCATCATTCCCGCAGATACCTGAGCAGAGTTTCATATTCAACCCCGCCAGTCAGTTTGAGAAAGATCTCTTCCAGCGGGAATTCTATTTCAGAGAGTGTCCGAAGTTCAGGAATCGTACCGCAGGCAATGATCCGGCCTTGCTGGATGATGGCCAGCCTGTCGCAGAGCGCTTCGGCGATTTCCAGCACATGGGTGGTGATGAAAATGGTCTTTTTCTCATCCCTGAATCGCTTGAGAAGGACCTTGACCAGCTTGGCGCTTTTCGGGTCCAGTGATGAAGTCGGCTCGTCCAGGATCAGTACCTGAGGGTCGTTGATCAGGGCGGCACACAAGCCGAATTTCTGGCGGATGCCTTTCGGATAATTCCTGGACAGCTGATCTGCGAATGGGGTCAGTTCAAAAAAACCAAACAGACTTTCAATTTTTTTAGAAAGAGCAGCTTTGTTGATTGAATAAAGGCCGCCTATGAACCAGAGAAATTCGCGGCCCGTGAGATTTTCATACAAAACAGGCAGTTCCGGAAGATGGCCTGTGATTTTTTTTACAGAGGCCTCCTCAGCGACAATCTCCATGCCATTGATCAAAACTGTCCCTGAATCAGGAAGTTCAAGTCCTGATAAAATATTTACTGTAGTTGATTTTCCAGCGCCGTTCGGACCCAGAAACCCGAAAATTTCACCGTCACTGATCTCCAGATTGATGTCTGACAGGATCTCATGTCCTGAAATTATTTTGCACAGCCCTGAAATTTTAATCATATCATGATTATAAAGAGCTTCTTGCGGAATGTCCAAATCCGGATGCAGGATTTTGTAACTGATGAAACGCTGAAATATCGTGTATAATAATCATAGAAACTCAAAGAGTGCATGGAGTATTGGAGGGATTATGAAAAAAATGCTGCTGCTCATGATTCTCATTACAGCTGTTCTTAATGCCAAACCGCAGGAAATATTCAATCATTACGGCCTGAGTGCCTTCAACCTCGGGATCTGGGAATATCCTAAAATGGAGGAACCGTCAGGAAAACCGGTTGTGGATGTTCCTTTTTACGCCCCTGGGGAGTTCGAGAAGGCTGAAGGCGCTCTTTTCTGCTGGGACGATCATACAGGGATGCCGAAACTTCTCGCTCAAATGATCTGCTTTATTGCAGAAGAGTATAAGGTCTGGATCAGGATCAATCCAGGCGACTTGAAACGGGTTTCAGATCTTCTATGCTCCGAAAAAGTGAAGATGGAGAATCTCCATTTCATCGAGAGTTCCTGCGGGCTCAATTCAGCCTGGATTGGAGACTACGGTCCGACCTGGATCTACACACAGAAAGGGGACCGCGAAATTGTCGATCTGTTTTACCCGGATCCAATCGACGATTCCTTTAACGAGAAATTTGGGATGGAACTTGGTGTGAAAGTGAATCCTACTTCTTTTTTCAAGCTGGCTGATGACCTGGATTTCGACAGCTGCGGTGAAGACGCTGAATTAAAAAACATCCGCGATCTGAAATGCACTGCCATGATTTCAGTGTCGGATGAGGAACTGTTCGTGATCGATAAGCGCAAACAACTCACGCAATGGCTCGAAGATCTCTACAATGTGCACAAAGTCGGCTACTGGCCCAGGCTGTCCCATGAAATGTCAGGCAGCATCGACGTGGTGATGAAGCTCTTGAATCCGACCAGTCTCATGCTGGGACATTATGAGACCGTGCAGGCTGCCGCAGACGGGGATGACCCGCCCCAGGCCGGAAAATTCGGCCCTCTGAATGGTAATTGTAATCTGCTGATTGATATCCGGGCGTCTTTTAGCGGAGTTCCGCCCTGGACTAATGCCCTGGATCAGACCTACAAGCTGATTGATGTTGCAATGCCTGCTGTCAATAAATCCGCCAAACTTTACGATTACAATGTAACTCCATCCTTCAATCAAATTCTGATCGTCGGACGGAGGGTGCTTGTGCCGTCTTACGGTGGATATGACGGGATCGTGAAGACAAGTATTGAAGAAGCTCTGAAGAATCGGGAAAACCAGAAACGCTATCCGCAGGGTTATCTGATCAAGACCTTTGATGTGGCCGCAGTGAACGGCTATTTCGGATCACTGCACGCAGTGGCCCGCACGATTCCTGCAGATCCTCTGACAATCACCCATGAAGGGCCGCGGAAAGCCACAGTCGGCGAAGTCGTTCCCCTTGAGATCAAGGTGGAAGGAGTCCACCCGGTCGACCAGGAAAAAACATTCCTCTATTTTTCCACAGGCAGCGACGAAGTCAGATTCCAGATGGCGAAGGAACTGGGCAATGGAGGAATTTTCAAATCCGTGATTCAGGGAATTACCCATGAAGTCACGGTAAAATACCATTTCAGCGCTGAAGACAGCACAGGCATGCTGGAAACTCTTCCTGACAAAGCTCCTGAACAGACCTTCAGCCTGGAGTTTGTGAAGCCTGAATCACGGAATGACGATGACACCGGGGAATCAGGGAAATAAATTTTCCGGACTCCCGGAAAGCGCGGCTTCCATCGCCTGCCGGCCTCGTTCCGCCAGGAGGTCAAGCTTGTGGAACTCATGCATCAGGGTGCCTGATGTATCGGGATATACTTTTATGTCTGCCTTCTCCATCTCCAGGCTGCCGATCCTGTAATTTACCAAATAGCGGTTGTGGAGATAGAAAGAGAAAATGTTCGGGATGCGGAGCAGGGGTTTATATTGTCCGTAAGCGTGGCAGGCGATCAGTGTGCCTCTGCCTTTCAATGGCTCGACCGGCACCAGTGAAGCAATGCCGCCGTCCACCAGTAGATGCTGCCTGTACCTGACCGGCGGAAACACGACCGGCAGTGACATTGAAGCGAGCAGCAGCTTTACCAGCGGACCTTTTTCGAAATAAACAGGAAGACCAGTCTTCAGGTCTGCGGCAGTGATGATGACAGGCAGCTGCAGGTCTTCGATCAGCTTTGAGCCGAAAATCTCCTGAAAGAGCTTCCCGATTCGTTCGGTTCGGAACACAGCCGGATAAAAAAATGGATTGATCGAAAAAAGTCCCCAGGTTCTGCCGGAAAAGGCTTTTTTTACTGCTGCGATCGCTGCGTCTGCACTGCCCAGCTGCGAATACAGGGCAGCCACGATCGCGCCCATGCTGCAACCGGCAATGACTGCTGGTTTGAGCTTTCTCTCGTCCAGGCATTTCAGCACGCCCAGATGAGTAAATCCCCAGGCTGAGCCTCCCCCGAGTGCAAGACAAATCGGTTGTCCGGAATCAATTTTCAAATCAGGGTTTTCCTGGCTGTTCCTTTTCATTTTTTTCCTGGTTCTTTTTGTCCTTGCGTTCTCCTGCTTTATCCTTCAGGTTTTCCCTGAAATCTTTCTGCATTTCCTTGAATTTAACTTTCTGATCCTCGCTCAACAGTGCCAGGATTTTTTCTTCGCAGCCGGCTTGAACTTCCTGCATCTGCTTTAAAATTCGGCTTTTCTCGAAAATGTTGTTATTCGAGGCTTCAGCATTGTCCTTGATTTTTCCCATTTGTGTAAATTGATCTCTGTAAAGGGCTTCAATTTTACCTGCCACTTCGTCAGTAAGCTTCAATTCCTGTTTCAGGGTGTTCATGATCTTTTCCACCATGGCTTCTACCGGGGATTTCTCCAGCCTGGCCAGGATTTCCTTGAACTTAGTGATCTGTTCTGGATTCAAAACAGTTGATGCATCGCTCACCAGCTTTTCCTTGAGAGCAGGAATTTTTTCCATGGCCTGTTTCCGGGATGCATCGTCGTCTTTCACAGATTCCTTCAATTTTTTCAGCTCTTCCAGGTAAGCATTGATGATTGGTGTCAGTTTGATTTCCTGGTCAGTGGTAAGGCCGAGTTCCTTACTGATGTCCGGGAGAATGTCCAGAAGATTACCTGCTTTTCTGGGTTCTTCCGCGTAAACTGCAAAAGACAGGAGCAGCAGAATCACAATCCCGGTTTTCATTAGTTTCATGAATCCTCCTCAAAGTGAGCTTTTCTTCAGTCAGAATTATGTCATAAAATACCAAAATTCACAAGCCTGATTCCGGGTTTTGTGATTGGCTCAAGATTGCAGTTAAACCTGAAAGTGATATAATCATTTCAGAATCCATCACAGGAGGATATCAATGAGTAGAATCGCGATTCTTTTGCTCTGTGTACTGTTTATCGCCTGCAACGTTTCTTATGCAGGACCCGCATGCAATTGCACCGGGTGCGATGGGAAAAAGGTTCAGCAGAAACCCATGCTGAAAAATGAAATGCTGCCCCCTGGAAACCCTGAAATTATGCCCCTGAGATTTTTCAGGCAGGAACGGGAGATAGTAGGTACAGAAGACGGAGGAATTGTAATCCTGGACGGTAACCGTCTGTTCAAATTCGACAAGAAGCTGAAACCAGTCGCTAAAGCGATTGTTAATTTTGGACCCCAGCCAAAGAAAATGATGATGGAAAGGCCGCAGAAGATTAATCAGGCTAAAGTTATGGAAACAGGAGAAAAGTGCTGTCAACCTGGACAAACCTGTATAGAGCAGTGCCGGAATAATATGGCTTGTGCAGGGATGGGAAAAGTTTGTGACAAGAGCGGAAATTGCCTCATTGGAGAAAATAAATCTCTGGACCGGACTCTTTTTGCCAATGGTAAATTGAAATCCCAGACTTGGAAACAGAGATATCTGAACAACCTGGACCGCCAGACTCCAAATGGGGAGAACAGGGTTAGCAGATACGGGAAACAATGCAAGGGCAATTGCTCTGGAGTCGTGTGCGGCATGAACAAACCCTGCCTGAAAATGGACAGCAAACCTATGTGCCCCGGATGTGCCATGATGAAAGACAATCAGAAATGCCCTGGATGCGCCATGATGAAAGACAATCAGAAATGCCCGGGGTGCGCCATGATGAAGGGCAACCAGCCATGTCCGGAATGCGCTAAGATGTTAGACCGGCCCATGCTTCCACCTCCGCCGGAAATGATGGGGCCGAAATTCTTTGCCCCTAAAATGATCGCGACCGAAGATGGCGGAGTCGTGATCATGTGCTGCGGACAGATCTTCAAATTCGACAAGAAGCTCAAGCAGATCGGAGCCGCTAAAATTGGTCCTTCGGCTGAATTCAAGAAAATTCACAAGGAAAAGAGTCTGAAGAAAGTACACAAGGAAAAGAAGGAAAAGGAAGCTTTGAAGAGCAAGGATACTCAGGAAGTTGAAAAAGAAGAACCGAAAACTGAAGGCAAGTAAAATCTAACCTACAATGCGGTGCAGGACCAACTGCACCGCAGTTTATTAAAACCACCGCTTTAAGCGGGGATTATGATGTTGTTGCTTTTACATTCACAGTACCTTGTAATTCTGCCCCTCATGCAGCGACAACCCGGAATATCCGACCATCGAAGCCAGGGAAGGATTCAGGATCGTGGGCCGGGTGATGTATGTATGGCGAAAGGTGAAGTATGATTTTTAAAAGTACGCTCATCATTATTTTACTCATTTCAATTTCAGCAAATGCTTTTCAAAATGAGCCTACTGGATTTAGAGGCATTTCTTGGGGAACGGATATTTCCAAGTTAGAAAACATGAAACTGTCAACCCCTGGAAATACACCATCATACGAAAAAATAGGCGAAAAGTTTAAAATTGGGGATGCTGATTTAGAAAATGTTTATTACATTACATATAAAAATAAACTTTTTATGATTCAAATCCCTTTCAAATATTTATTTAGCTTTTCAAGAATAAAAAATACTTTTTTCGAGCAATATGGAGCGGTTGAAAAAGCTCAAATTTTTCCTGAAAAATATATTTGGACCGGAAAAAACATTCATATTTCCCTTGATTACAATGAAATAACGGAAGAAGGATCGATATTTTATATTTATCAACCGATTTTCAAATTAAAAGACAAAGCCGATAAAGAGAAGGCCAAAAAAGCTGCATCCGATTTGTAATTGTAAAAAGATTGATCCGAAAGCCTCGATCTGTCCTTATTGTCGCAGCAATTTGAGGGAGGAGTAAGACAAATTATGGGACTCTGCATTTACTGTGGAAAAGAAGCCGGATGGTTTCGGAAAAGGCATAAAGAATGTGAAGCAGAATTTCAAGCCAAAAAAGAAGCTGAAGAGGTAAGGAAAGAGGTAGAGAGAATCAAAACTGAAAGATTGATGCAAGAGACTAAGCTGAAAGAAACCGGTATTTTAAAAGAATATAGGCAGCAAGCCTTGATGCAACTACATTCGGAAAATTACGATGATGATAAATTGAATGAAATTTCAAAAGAAATAAGCGATAAGCCAGCTCAATATCAGCAACTTGTCTCTGCCTTCGAATCTGCTGTTGATGATTTTTTAGATGATTCAATCCTCACAAACGAAGAAGAAAAGAAACTGGTAAATTTCATTAATCATTTTCAATTGAATGTTGGGAAAAATCCGATGTATATTCAATGTGCCAAAGCTGCGATCCTGCGGGATGTTGTCGAAGGTAATATCCAAAGCAGAATAAAAACACCGGAAGGATTGCCCTTCAATTTTCAGAAAAGTGAAATTCTGATCTGGACATTTCCCGATACAGAATATTATGAACAGAAATCAAAAAAGGAGTATGTCGGCAGGTCCGCAGGGGTAAGCGTTAGAATCGCTAAAGGAGTTTACTATAGGACTTCAGCATTTCGTGGTTATCCAGTAGAAACCCAATTTATGGATCTCACTGCCACTGGGTTGCTCGCCGTTACCAATAAGCATTTTTATTTTACGGGTAACGGAAAAAGTTTCAAAGTACCTTTCGCGAAGATCATTACTTTCAATCCTTATGATGATGGTATAGGTTTTTGTAAAGAAGCTGTAAACCCCAAACCGCAGATATTTAAAACAGGGGATGGCTGGTTTGTTTACAACCTGGCTACAAATCTCTCTAAGTTATGACGGACACTTGACGGATGTGAAGTTATAGACGATAATTAAGACAGAGGCCCGGCGTGTAGGCGGCGTAAGACCGCTAAAAAGATGGAGGAAACATGGGACAGGCAGTATGTAACCCTTTTGCTTTGAATCATTTCGTTGACAACATTGAATACAAATCCCACATCATGAAACGCAGTAAAGATGATTCGGCAATAAAATGCTTTTATTACGGCTGTTATCTTGCTTTTCAACTTAGAGGGCTTGTTAAGTGCTTCAAACGCATCCGAACCTCAAAACTGAATCTTGATTTCTCAAAAGATCCTTCAATGAAAAAGATGCTTCCCAAGATGAAAAACATTTTAGTTTTTTTGAAAAAGGGGCCAGATTTCAAATTCCCGCCACTTAATCGCCTTATAAATCATTATACTGAAATTCTCGATGAAGATTATTTTGATTTTTATCTTGCTGCAGATGCCGAAATTCATGATTTGCTTGATCAGGTAAACCAGAAAATAGATTCAAACAAAAATGCCATCAATCGAAGTCAGACAACCTGACGGTTTCCCCGCAGGTTTGAAAGATGTCCTGAAAAAGTTTTCCAATTCAAAAGAGTTTATCCTTGAAGAAATAATAAACATCTGTTCAGAGCCTAATTCAGGCGAGTGGTGTCCTGGATATGGGAATCATAAAGTCCACAAGAATCGTATTCCGTTAAAAAAGTATAGAATGTCGCAATCAGAAGGTTTAAGGCTCTTCCGTGCTATATATGATCAATTTGCAATACCGTTGTTTATTTATAAAAAGGGTGATGTGTCAGAGATAAAAGCTGTTGAAATGGTAAGAGAAAGATTAAATATTCTGAACAGCAACCCAAATCTACTACTTCCTCCCAAACTTGACGAATCCTGAAATCTGATTCATACTTTCTCTATGATCCCGGAAGGTTTTGAACATCTTCCACTTGAAAAACAGCTGAAGTTTCTGCATGTCCCCCTGACTCAGATTCCTTACCCGTCAATAGGGTATCAGTTGGAATTTCCCGAGAGGAAAGCCCTTGATTATTTCAAGTCCTAGGGATGGGAAGGATTGAAGGGAGAGGGCCGCCCAATCATGACGATCCTGAGATTGCTGGCTTTCGACCGGCCCGAAGACCACCGGAACTATGACCTGACCTGGTGCTGGATGTCCAGGAGCGCGTTTTATCATCCTGATCGCTGTTCACATCGAACGCACGGCGATGGCCAGGGCGACGCTGGCGCGATCCTGGTTGTGAACGATGAATGGAAAGAGCCGTGTTAAAATGTTGCAGGCACAGGAAAGGCAAAATATTCCTGGTCAGTGAAAATCCGGATTATAAAGACATCGAAGCAAGGGAAGGATTTGTGATTATGGGCAGAGTTGTTGCGATTTGGAGAAAGGTGAAGTTATGAAAATATTTTCTGGTATTGTCGGAGGATTAATTTTAGGATTGATCGGTGCTTTTTTAATCGTCACCGCTTTTGCTGAATTAAAAAATGCTTCCACAACTTTAGGATTTATTGCCTTGTTTATTATGTGGGGAGTGGGAATTTTAATTGCCATTCAGGCTCCATCAACCGCCAAAACATGGAGAAGAATTTTAATTACAGCGGGTATCATGTCTTTTTTGCTACCCTTAGCAGGAGTGTTTTATTCCACTACTTATACGGCTATAACTGCAAATAAGGGCGGAGAATATTCCGGAGCGGCGACCGCCGGAGCAATGGTAGGAGGAGGGTTAATAATTGGATTTTTGGGAATTATTGGTTTTTTCATGGGATTGATTTTTTTGATCATTGGATTACTTACCGGACGCGATAAACAGGTTGTTTATATTAAAATCCCGACACGAAACAAAACGGAAATAATGCAAGATGATTCTTTATATCCCGAAGATTCCGTCCAATTAAGGCCTGCTGCGATAAAGTCGTTTGAAAACACATTGAATGATAAAGAACTTACTGATTGTCTCGAATGCGGAATACCTCTTGTTCCCGGAGATAATCATTGCAGACACTGCGGGAAAGCCCTGATTATTAAGGATACTCTAACACCAGTCGAACAAAATGGCTTAAAACTCACAATTTCGGGTTTGGTTGTGATAATTATTCTTGCCGGGGTTTTTCTCGCGAATCAATATGGAATGTTTCCTCATGAGAAAACAGCCGCTGAAGTTTACAAAGAAAAATATATGAATTCTTCATATACAGATTCGGATATAGCGCCAATTACTACCGAAAATACTGATTATTGGAATAACATAAAAAAAAGAAACGCAGCATCATCCAAAACCATTGATTATAAAACCGTCCGCTCATGGAGCATTCCCAATGGAGGATACGGGAAAGCTATTATTATAAATAACCAGAATCGTAATTACGATGACATGAAAGCACTCGGAGAGATACTGAAGAGAGATTTTGCAAATGATCGAAATGCCTTTATTTTCATTTTCGACGATACGCGGGCTGCGGTATTACAAGAAAATGCTACAAATTTGAATAAAGACGATGGTGATTTTTATGATCAGCATTCTATTGGAATGTATACCAAAAACGTCAACACCGGGTATCATAAAATGCAGATATTCCTTGATGGAAATAACGGATCGGTTTCAGAAGTAAATTACTAACCTTCCTCGCGATCCTCCCCAGGAAAGTGAAAGTTAATTTCCAGGGTGAAATTATCTGCCACAGCAGTTCTTGTATTTCTTACCACTTCCACAGGGGCATGGCTGCCGCCTGGCAGGGATTCCGTTCAAATCAGCCACCAACCCGGTTGAAGTAATTATCTTTTTTGGCGTGGAAATATTAAAATCAATGCATTCTAAAGATGGAAGTCTAAATGAGAATGCCGTTTTACCCTCAAAGTTAGTAACAGCAAAATCTCCCTGGCCCATGATATCCATTCCGATCAGGATGTCAGTTCCGGAGAGATTGCCTTCTGTCACGCGCAATTCCTGAAATCCGACACCATTAGGTAAAATAATATTAATCATGTAAACAGGCATTCGGAATGCACCCGCCGCAGTGCCCACATCAGTGAAGTTTATAATAGGAAGGCCTAAATCAGTAGCGACCTTATTGGTGATCACAGTTCCCGTGGCTCCGGTATCCCAGATGGCGATATATTTCAGATGTTTAAATTTAGACTGTTGAGAATGATCGTGCGCTGCTGCAATAATGGCTTCAGTTTTTAAAACATTTAATCGGGCAGGAGCTTTAGAGGTGAACGTTTTTACTTCAATCTTCAGATCTGGCATGATTTGAAACTAACTCTTGAATGGAAAGTCATGGTGTAATCATCCGGGCCAGGAGAGCATTTTTGAATTATAGCCTTCCCAAGAAATTCTTTGTCAGATACAAATTTGTAAGCTTCTGGAATGGTATCAAATGTTTGGAGTATAGTTTGGTCTTTGATCACAAGAAATTTCCCATTATATTTCTTGACGAATTCATCCTGGTGGGCGAGATAATATTCAAATTCTTTCTCAAGTGGATGCGGCATGAAATCACCTCCATCTACCTTAATTATCATCATTTTCGATGATCTGTCAATAATCCATAGCTACCCGATACCTTTCCAATGATCAATTACATCAGCCTTCATGATTATGTTGAGGTATTGCAGCTGATTTCAAAACCGCATAGTCTATACTCCGCCCGGAAACTGGCATAATAAGGCTTTATTTACCGATAGAATAGTTCTGACCTTCGTTATTATCCCAGTAATCATAACTCTTAGTCTTGATATGCAGCACGAATTCCATGTTCCCTTCATTGGTTTCTTCCTGCGGGATCAGATATGAAACGCTGAGGATGCCTTTCTGAGCATAAAACTCATGGCTCATTTCCATTTCCTTCGGTTCTGCCCAGCTGCCCTGACTGACCGCTGAATATTTCAGGGTGACGGTAAATGAATTCTCGTTTTCAGCTACTACATTCCATCTGATTTCTATGCCCGGACCGAGTCGAGTGACCCTGATGCAGGAAGTGGAAATCAGCCTGTTGATAAGTAAAGATAATTGTTCTGCAGGTCCTAACTGATAGACAGTTCCGCTCTGGAGGATAATGGAGATGGTTTCCCCATCGAGTACCAGGCTGTATGGCTGATATCTGATAGCAGACAGAGCATCACGGCTGCTTGTAGCAAGCGGTTCGCCGCCATTGACGATCAGATTTTTCAGATAATCCCTGACCTCGCTGTCGATTCTCTGCCATTGCAGCTGATCCACATAGACTTTAGCATTAGGACTGCAGTAGATGACATGCCGGTCAGAAGCGCTGAGCAGCAGGCTTGTGAACAGCAATAGTGTGACTAAGAGCTTTATCATTCTTATCCTCCGTAGAAGCGGGTCGGCTGTTGAAAAACGGACATCTGCTGCGTTGCGCTTTTCCTGCGCAGCTCGTCGTACGATTAAGTACGTCTCGCTTTGCGCGGATTCGCGCGCCTTGCATCTACCCGTTTTTGAACAGCCGGTTATGCTTCATGAGATTTTTTAGCAAAGACTATGCCAACTCCTGGAAAAGGCTTAACCACAACTGGTGTGAGGCGTATTAATGAATTCGGATTGCTGTCGAAGATTTAAGCAGAAAGTAATTCCTGTGTGTTTTTTACGCAGGCTAAACTAAAGTTCAGCCTAAATAATATTTTATAAGAGGCTCACAGATTTTTCTGATATAATACAAATCATGGAAAACCTAGGCCCGCGGCTAAATTGCCCCAGATGTCAATCCCCCCTGAAATGCGTAGAAAAATCAGGTGTTACTCTCGATTATTGCTGTCAATGCGGCGGCCTCTGGTTCGATTCAGGAGAACTCGGGCAGCTTCTCAGCAACCCTCAACGCTACGAGACAATGATGCGGAACATGCAACTTGTTGGTCCAGGCTGTACATGTCCTTCCTGCGGTGCCGGTATGACAGTCTTAGCGTATTTGAAGGATAAGCTGCGGATCGAAATTGATTACTGCCCAGACTGTCAGGGGATCTGGCTGGACAAAGGCGAGCTGGAACTGCTCAGTGCGGCAGTTGCCTATGCTTTCTTCAGGAAACCCATCTTCAGCCGAGCCATACCTGCGAGAGACAGTTCAGGAGCT